>PEUI01000243.1:4019-14663 GCA_002785585.1 Lysobacterales bacterium CG02_land_8_20_14_3_00_62_12 | reverse complement strand
GGTTGCGGGTGAGCGCCGCGAACCCCAAAGTCGGAATATCCGCGGTGGTGACCGTCAGAAGTGGTCACTGTTTGCAGGCCGTTGCGCATCGCTGCGCTTAAGCCCAATTTATCGCGCTGCTAGACTCTCCAGATCGCCAACGTCACGGTGGCTCAGTTGTCGGGCTTCGGCCTCCGGTATGCACCCTAGTGCTACTGAGTAGTTTCGAATTACAGGAATAGTTCCGTCATGCTGACTTCGCTGCGAATCAAAAACTTCAAGGCATGGAAAGACACCGGGCCGATGCGGCTGGCACCGCTGACGGTGATCTTCGGTACCAATAGCTCTGGCAAGTCGAGTCTGGGGCACCTGCTGTTAGCGCTCAAACAGACCGTGCAAATGGCCGACCGCAAGCGCGCACTGCACTTGGGCGACGAGAACTCGTTGATCGATCTGGGGACCTTTGCCGATTGCTTGTACGGCCACGATCTGCAAATGGTTCTGGAGTTCACGCTGCGTTGGCGGTTGCCACAGCTACTGACCGTCAAGAACACACTAAACCGCAATGAAACCTTTTCCGGCGATGAGCTTGAGCTTGCGGTACGTCTGCTTGCCGACAAGGCGGCGCAGCCGCACACACGCGAGTTTGCCTACCGCCTCATCAAGTCGGGTGCGATGGCACTGGAAGTCAAACACGCGCTGGATGGCAAGGAGGCCACTTTGGTTTCCGAGCAGTTGCGCTTGATCTATGCCCAAGGTCGCAAGTGGCCGTTGGAACCGCCAGAAAAGTTCTACCGTTTCGCTGACCGTACCCTATCGCGTTACCAGAACGCCGATTTTCTGGCCGAGTTCGCGCTGGAGACCGAGCGCGTGCTGGATAGCGTGTTCTATTTAGGGCCGTTGCGCTCACCGCCAAAGCGGGTTTATCCGTGGTCAGGCGACACGCCTCGGGATGTCGGGCAACAGGGCCAGCACGCGATTGCAGCCTTGCTTGCTGCTTCGCAGCAAGGGCGTAAGCTCAATCGTAAACCTAATAAGCCACTACTGGCATTTGACGCCTTCATTGCCGGTTGGTTGGTTGAGCTGGGTGTGATTAGCTCATTTCAGGTCAAAGCGGTTGCGCAGGGGCGCAAGGAGTACGAGGTCCTGATCAAGACGCATGCCGAGGCGCCCGAGGTCAAACTGACCGACGTGGGATTTGGTATTTCGCAGGTCTTGCCCGCGCTGGTACAGGCGTTTTACGCCCCTCCCGGATCGACGATCTGGATGGAACAGCCGGAGATCCACCTCCACCCGATGGCACAGTCCAGTCTGGCCGACGCCTTCGTCAGCGCGGTGCAATCCAATGAAGGTGGACGGCCACGCGACACGCAATTAATCGTCGAAACCCATTCCGAACATTTTCTCACCCGCCTGCAGCGTCGCGTCGCCGAAGGCGTCATCGGGCCCGCGGACATTGCGGTGTACTTCGTCACCCAGCAACGCGGCGGTGCGAACCTCGACACATTACAGCTCGACTTGACCGGTGAGATCAGCAACTGGCCGGAGAACTTCTTTGGCGACGAAATGGGCGATATCGCCGCGCGCACTTTGGCAGCGATCAAGCACCGCACACCCACCGGCAAGGCGCGCACCTGATGGTGGCAGCCGTGATCGATACCAACGTGTTGCTGGTGGCGAACGGCAGCCACCCGGGCGTGTCCCCAGAATGTCAGGAGGCGTGCGTGCGACGCTTGCTTGTCCACAAGCAGAGTGGTGTCACCGTGATCGACTCTGGTTATCTCATCCTCTCCGAGTACCAGAACCGAATCCGTTCCAATCAGTCCAAGCGTGTGGGTGATGTGTTCTTGAAATGGCTTCTGCAGAATAAGAGTAATTCCGCGCGTGTGCATCAGGTGGAGCTCAACGAATCAAGGGGCAATACCTTCGTTGAGTTTCCTGATACCGAGTTGCAGGCGCGCTTTGACCCATCGGATCGCAAATTCGTGGCCGTCGCCCATGCGCACCCCGACCAGCCACCCGTTTGGCAGGCGGTAGACAGCAAGTGGCTGGACTGGTGGCCTAACTTGCTCAAAATGGGAGTGAAGGTCGAGTTCCTGTGCCAAGCCGATGTGCGCAAGTTCTACCGCAAGAAGTTTCCCGAACGAACCGTGCCCGAATTTCCGGAAGCGTAGTTGATGTCCGACTTCTTCCGCTTTCCGCACACACCGCATATCGCCTGGCTGGGCAAGGACGAGCCGCGCGATGACAAGCTGCTATCTGTGCAGGAGGCGGAAGCCTTGTTGGCCGATGAGGTCGTTGTCGAGGAAAAGCTGGATGGCGCGAACCTTGGCATTTCACTGGCGCCAGACCGCCAGCTTCGTGTCCAGAATCGCGGTCACTATCTGATTCCACCCTTGGTTGGACAGTTTTCCCGACTCACTGATTGGCTGGAAACGCATCGCTTGACGCTTACCGCGAAGCTGGACTCGCGCCTTGTTGTGTTCGGTGAGTGGTGTGCTGCCAGGCATTCGATGGACTACGACGCATTGCCCGACTGGTTCGTCATGTTTGATGTGTATGACCGCGAACAGGAGAAGTTTTGGAGTAGCGCGCGCCGCAACCTGCTGGCTAAAGAAATAGGGATTTCAGTGGTGCCGCAGGTATTGTGTGGGCGCGTCACGTTGTCAAAGCTCAAGGCACTACTAGTCTCCCAGGATAGTCATTTCCGGCATGGCAAGATGGAAGGCATTGTCGTTCGCAGAGAGAGCGCCGATTGGTGTGTGGCACGCGCCAAGCTGGTGCGCGCCGAGTTTACGCAGGCGATCACGGGGCATTGGCGCGGGCGCGCGATCATCTGGAACCGCGTGCGCTTAAGCCCATGCGATCGCGTTTGGCGCCAGTGCAGCGTCATAGGTTGTGGGTGAGCGCAGCGAACCCAAACGTCGGAATAGCCGCACTGGTGATCGTCAGCAGTAGTCGCGGTTTGCAGGCCGTTGGGCATCGCCACTTTACCGAAGCGGTGGCTTCTTGCCACCGGATTTACAGCAGTTTAGGGACTCGAACTGTTGGACCGACAGCAATTCAACAACAAGATCGTCGCGTCGCAAAACGAACGAAGAAGGATAGTTGGCCATGACAATGATTGGGCTGTGGCTCACACCATCGCGTTGCCAGTGCTGCGCCAAGCGCAGACGTCGGTCGTCGGCGTCGGTCTTTGTCGGCTGTTTGTCGCTATCGCTGATTGGTGTCGCGGTTGCGGACAGCGATATTGCTTTGTCTGGAGTGAGCCCACGTTTCGTTGTGTTGGCGCAAGGAGAGGAAGCCGAATTCGTTGTGCGCGTAAGCAACAATGGTCCTGACCCCATCGAAGCGGTGACAGTAGCCACACCGGTCCCGTCCATTTTTGCCGACTGGTATCCGTTGACGATGCCGGTCCAGGCCGGATGTGAAGGCCTCTTCCCGGGTTTTCCATTTCATCCTTCGGGAATGTTGTCGGGATACCATTTC
The DNA here is from genome assembly GCA_002785585.1 of Lysobacterales bacterium CG02_land_8_20_14_3_00_62_12. Classification (GTDB taxonomy): domain Bacteria; phylum Pseudomonadota; class Gammaproteobacteria; order Xanthomonadales; family Ahniellaceae; genus 0-14-3-00-62-12. The sequence continues at coordinate 11,195 of PEUI01000243.1, read as the reverse complement.
AGCGTGGGGCCTTTGCCAGTAGGCCAACATCAGGATTGTCGATTCAGCGTGCAACGCGCACTTGGCACCACGAGTGATGGCGGTTACGGCTGGCAAACCAGCGGCGAGAACGATCCAGTGGCAGCGAACAACGCGACCGGATTTGTGTTCGGCTCGCTCACGGATGTCGGTATTCGCGTCGATCCGGTCAGTTTCGCTTTGGATTCGGCTGGCTTCGCCGAGGGCGTGGTTCGTTTGACTGCCGAAAATCATGGGCCTAGCGCTGTGCGTGAGTTCCAGATCGGTGCCTGTACCGACAATTATTTTCCCGAGTTTCAGATCGACGCAGACTTCGCCCAGGGCTGCGGCAGCGCGCAATATGGACCAATTTGTTTCGATCGCGGTTTCGGTTTTCTTCGCCCTGAACTCGCTGCTGGGCAAAGCCACAGTTGCCTGATTCGACTGCGCGGTAGGTCGCCATACAGCGTGCCGTTGAGTTTTCCCATTGATCTGCAAACTTACACTTTGGTACGTGCAGACTTTGGCGCGCTGGCGGATATCGATTCGAGCAATGATGCCAGCAATTTGCGACTCGGGCCGGTGCCGACGACAAGTGTGGACTCGTTGTCATGGTTCGGGCGATGGCTATTGATCACGATGCTGGTGTTGGTTGCCGTTGGGCGAGGCCGCGCTTGGGGCACAGATCGGTAGCTTTGACCCGGTAGCGTTGACCCGCCAAGCTGCCAACATCAAGTGCCCCTCGAAGCCAATGCTCGGGGCCGATGTGCTGAACCTCCGCCACCGCACGGCGACGCCTGCGGACCTTCAGTCGATGATGATCCGCAGCCAGGTGCTGGAAAATCTCGAGGATTCAGCACGGCCGATGCCTGCCGAAGTACGACGCGCGGCCCTGCTGCAGTTTTCGTGACATCAAGCAGGAGAGACAAGGTTGGTGTCCGCTGTCGTTTCGCCTTTGGCTTCCGGGGCACTGCGCCGCTCGCGAATTCACCTGTGGAGTCTGCTGGTGGCCGCCATCGAGCGCTCGCGGGGCCTTTGTGACGAACCTCATTGATCGCTGTGTGGATCCAGGAATGCTTGGAAACTTGCGGCCACGAAGCCGACATTGCTGTCGTCGGGCGCGTCGCCCTCTTCGCACTCGTAGTCGCTCACCCAGAACAGCTCCTGGCCCCGCCGCGGGCCGGTGACCGCGAGCAACAGTTGATTCGATCCGGGGCCATTCCAAATTTCCCATCCGGCACGCTCAGGCTCGTAGCAGCACATGCTCATGGCGTCGTCAACCCGGCAAGCAACGAAATCTTTTGCATGACCGCCGCAACCCTAGCGGAATGCAGGTCGTCGTAGGCCAACAACCCCGGCAGCACGTTCATGAAGTCCGGCACGGCGATGATCCCGGCAAACTGCCGGGCCAGATACGCACGCATCGCTGCCGCACCGGCGCCGACCTCCGCCACCACCGACTGGCGACCCTCCACCACGTTGATGATGTCCTCGAAATCGTGGCTTAGTAGCAGGTCGCTCTTGCCGCGCGTATGAAATGCCTCGAACTTGGTAGCGAGAAAGGCGGGGGCAGAAATCAGCTTGATCGGCGAGCCGCTGGGTAAAATCAGGCGCATCGCGGTTGCCGCAGCCTGCGCATACCAGCGATTGGAAAACCCAAGCACCGTTGCGTCGGTGGGCATCAAATCCACTTCGATGCCGCCGATACGCCAGCGGCAAATCGGGGCATCCGGCGACAAATCGCGCTTGAAACCACGCTGAGCAAACCGGCGTTCTAGTTGATGGTAGTCGCGCAGAGCCGCGACCACCGCGATCAAGTCGACATCGTAGGTCACGCGTGGCGGTGGTGACGTTGGCGCGTCGATCAGCAGGCTGGCCGCGCAACCGCCCACCAGCACGAGTTCTTCGCAAAGATCGCCCAGCCGAGCAGCGACCAGCTCGACGCTTTGGACGTTGGGGTCGCCCGCAATCACAGCCGGTCCTCGAACAACTGATGCGCCAGTGCGCGTTCGCGGACGTTGCCGGAGCGGAGGGCGTCGAACAAGGCGAGGCTCTCGTAGAGCACCGGGTTGCGCAGCGCGGCGGCGGGCGCGGAAGGATAGAGCGGGATCAAGGCTATGCCGCGCACCGTGCCCGCAATGCACGGCCACACCGGTGCAGGATCGCTGGATGACGCGATATGGGCATTCAGCGGCGCCGCCGCGTGGGCGGTCGGCACGCCCGCCACCATGCTGCCGCGCGCGGGCGGAAACGCATATTTGGCACCATGGAACAAAAACTCCTTGAATGCGGGCACCAGAATTCGTGGCCGTTTGGTCTCGAAAAACAACAGCCGCGCGACCTCGGCTCGCTTGAGCGCGCCATGCACCTCGGACATCGACACGCCGGCCAACGCCGCCAGCTCCGGGTAGGTGGTTCCCTGATCGCGGCAGGCGGCCAACGCCAGTAGCAGGTAGAAGTCCTGTGGCTTGAGAATGGGCTGGCGGTTGGAACGTCTGGGCGTGGGCATCGGAAAAGTTTCGTGTTTCGCGAAATGCGAAAGTAGCCAATGCGCAGTTGCCTGTCAATAGCGCTTTCATCTTCGGCCAGACCCTCGCCCTAACCCGCTCCCACAAGCCAAGCACACGGAAGCTGTGCTGACGGAAGCGGTACTGATTGAAATCCGGTTTCTGCTCGGGAGAAGGAACCGCTGACGATTCCCCGGCGTTCAATCGGACCTGGAATCAACTTGAAGGGATCGCGGCGGTTCCGCCACGCAGCGTCTTGCAAACCCTTGACCATAGGAATCCGTAGCGTAGACTCGCGAAAAATGGCTTTGGGTTTTGTCTTCTTGCGGTAGGCATCAAGACATAATTGCCGAAGCAAAGGCGTGGTGGGAAGCCGGTCGCCATCTCTCATCCCTTCGTCTTGATCGAAGTCTATGCCATGGCTGTATGGTGGCTGCTTTGTGTCACTTTGCGAGAACGAGCGAATTTTTATGAGTTATACGGCGGTTGATCTGTTTTCTGGTTGCGGCGGCTTGTCGCGTGGCCTAAAGGACGCCGGCTTTCAAGTGCTTGCTGCCGTTGAGATTGATGGTAAGGCCCGTGAGACCTACACGCTTAACCACGCCGACGTCGCGCTGGTGGGCACGGACATTCGCAAAGTCAGCGCAGCCCAGTTGATGCGAACCTGTGGATTGAAACGTGGTCAGCTCGACTTGATGGCCGGCTGCCCACCGTGCCAAGGGTTTTCCACGTTGCGCGCAAAAAGCGGGCGTGGGGCAGCGCCGGATGCTCGCAACGACCTGATTGACGAGTTCGCGAGGCTTGCGGTTGCACTTCGCCCGAAGATGGTGATGATGGAGAACGTTCCGGCGCTGGCTCGATACGAGAAGTTCACCGCCTTAGTAGAGAGACTTGAGTGCTGCGGCTACCAAGTTGTCGTTCAGGTGCTCGACGTGAGTTGCTTTGGGGTGCCACAGCGGCGCAAGCGCCTCATCCTCTCCGCGAGCAGGATAGGAATTCCGCGACTTGCCACATCAGTACCTGGACGAGTCACGGTGCGGGATGCCATTGGAAAGCTGACGCAAGCAGGCGATAGCGGCGACTCGCTGCACGATTGCCCGACCAAGTACAGATCCGCTCGTGTGCAGGCGATGATTGAGGCAATCCCCAAGGATGGCGGTAGCCGCCACAGCCTGCCGACCTCCATGAAGCTCAGATGTCACGCAGAAACCTCGGGCTTCAACGACGTCTATGGCCGGATGAAATGGGACGATGTGTCACCCACGATCACGAGCGGCTGCAGCAACCCATCGAAAGGACGCTTCATTCACCCCCATGAGGATCGCCCGATCACCTTGCGCGAGGCAGCCCTGTTGCAAGGTTTTCCCGCCGACTATCGGTTCAACATCTCGCACGGAAAAGAAGCCATCGCATTGATGATCGGCAATGCTCTACCGCCTTCCTTCATCGCTGCGCACAGCAGGGCGATGGCAGAGGGACTTGCAAAGTGACGGCCATTGATGACCTTGTCGCCTCGGCGCACAAGAAATTCAACGCGAGTGAGTTCGACAAGTTCATCCATGGGATGTGCTTTCCGAAGTTCAAGAACTTTGCGCCGGATGTGAAGATCGAGTTCAAGTTCCCCATCACCCTATTGGTTGGCCCCAATGGCGGTGGCAAGAGTTCGATACTTCATGCCGCCTGGGGAATGTCCCTTAAGCACAGCACCTCCCGCTTCTGGTTCTCGACGCCCGTCGACCCCATTGACTTCGACGAGAGGGACCAGAATCGCTATTGGTATTCGCACTACGTCAGGGCACTGAAACTCGTTGTCGAATCCCGGAAGATGTGCGGCAATAAGCGCCACGGCTATTGGGAGCCGACAAGGCCTGCGCTGAAGGAGGGTATGAAGGCCATGCCCGAAAAGAACGCGGCAAACGCACCTTTCATGAGCGCGACGGGTGACCGATGGACACCCGTCGAGCGAACGCCGCATTACTTCAACGCGAAGGCGGAGTCGAGCGCCTTTGATCGCTTCTTCAATTCAACCTTACTTGCAAGTCTGGATGAACGGCAGGACTACTTCGTCAAGTACGCAGGGAAACTCAAGGAAGTGATTGACGGAGAGCTGTCAACGTTTGTCTACTACTCGTCTGAACGAGTTGCCAAGAACAGTCTTCTCGCGGCGAACCAGTTGGACAGTGTCAACAAGATCCTCCAGAAAAACTACAAGTCGGCACGTTACATAAGCCACAACCTCTACGACAAGCACGTCTTCTCCCCCAGTGTGAGGTTCGAAACCGCTGCGCGCAGCTATTCCGAGTGCTTTGCTGGCAGTGGTGAACTGGCGGTCGTGAACTACGTATTGGCGCTCGAGAACCTCAAGCCATATGACCTGTTGCTATTGGATGAGCCCGAGACTTCGCTACACCCCGGAGCGCAGGAAAAGTTGACGGAACACCTGCTCAGGATCGTCAACGAAAAGCACATCCAAGTCATCATCTCCACGCACTCACCGACATTCGTCCAGTTGCTGCCAGCTGCCGCCCTAGTGGTCCTCGAGGAGACTGCGGCTGGAATAGCGCCTCGACCCATTCCGACGAAAGGCTCTGCCTTCGAAAGGCTCGGGGTGGTCGACAAGGAAAAGATTACGATCCTCACCGAGGACAAGCTTTTAAAGGCAGTCGTTGATTGCGCGATTTTAGGCTTGCCAAAACAGTTGCTTAACAAGACGGTCGTTGTGGCCACAGAAGTAGGGGTATCCGAAATGCTCTCAAATCAGGTGCGCGCGCACATTCAAGCAAGCGCGAAAGTTGTCATGGTTTTGGACGGTGATCAAAAGGCTGTGGAGAACATATTCGAGCAGGATCCCGACGAACTTTCAGCCAAGCAAAAACAACAGATGGTCGAAAGGTTGAGGGAACTGCATGTTTCCATCGTTGGTTCCACTGAAGACCTCGAGGGCTGGATGCGCTGGTGCAAGAACCATGTCGTATTGCTCGACAAGGTGTGTCCTGAACAAATCTTGCTGGAACTTGTATGTCCCGCACACCCGCTGTTGCGCGATTCTGATGCAACTAACGCAGCGTTCAAAAAAGCTGTGAGGAGTGCACTTAGTGCCCATTCGTACGAAAACACGCCAGAGGCCCAGTACCACCATATGAAGATCAAGCTCCGCGATGTACCGGAAGGGGGGCGGCTCGATGCGTTCATCGATGCGCTGAAGCACAAGCTGCAGGCTAAATTGGTCCAGTTTGACGATGCATGAAGCGACCGCTTGCAAAGCTAGACCTGACCATGCTCCCGGTTGGCGCTCCGCTTGAGCGATGGGTTAGGCCTCGCTGAAGTCATCGATGAGCTTCTGAAGTTCGGACCAGTTCTCGTCTTCGTAGAACTTGATCTCGATCGGATACCTCGGGCGACTGGCCAAGGTCTCGTTCACTGAAGCAATGAAATCGTCTCGATCAGTCACGTAGAGCACAAACTCGCGCAGATCATGGCCAATGCGCCGATAGGCCTCGGCGCACGACTCCGATCGTTCTATTGCTCCAAGTGCCTCGTCCAGCGCGAGCATGCGCCGATTGGTTTCCTCGTGGCGCAAGCGACCGGGCACGACGGCGGTCCGCAGCGGCGCTGCGTCAGGCTGGACTTATGGTCGCGACTTGAATGCTCGGCAGCTTGCCGCATCTGTCCAACAGATTGATGAGGGATTGCCGTATGTCCACCCTCCGCCCCGCTGCCGTTGCCGGCCGGTTTTATTCGGCCGATCCGGGCCAGCTTCAGCATGACGTCGCCCATCTGCTCGCGAGTGCGCGCCGCGATCCCGCAGCGCCGGTGCCGAAGGCGCTGATCGTGCCGCACGCGGGCTATATCTATTCCGGCGCCATCGCCGCCAGTGCTTATGCCCGGCTGGGCGCGCTGCGCGGTCGAATACGCCGGGTGCTGTTGCTCGGTCCCAGCCATTACGTTTTTGTGCGCGGGCTGGCCTTGCCCGTGGCCGAGCGTTTCGCCACGCCGCTGGGTGAGGTGCTGGTGGATCGTGCCGGAGTGCAGCGCCTGATCGGTCTGCCACAGGTGGTTTTCAGCGCGGCGGCGCACCAGAGCGAGCATTCGCTGGAAGTGCAGTTGCCGTTTTTGCAGCAGGTGCTCGGCGATTTCCAGTTGCTGCCGCTGGCGGTGGGCGAGGCCACGGCGGAAGAAGTGGCCGAGGTACTGGAATTGGTCTGGGGCGGTGACGAGACCTTGATCGTGATCAGCACCGATCTGTCGCATTTTTTGCCCGCCGCGACCGCCCGCAAAGTGGACGGCGCGAGCGTGGCCGCCATCCTTGCGCTGGCGCCAAATCTCAACCACGAACAGGCCTGTGGTGCGACCGCGGTCAATGGGCTGCTGTTGGCGGCGAAGCGGCATGGGCTGCAGCCGCTGGTGCTGGACGTGCGCAATTCCAGCGACACGGCTGGCGATCCGGAGCGAGTGGTCGGCTACGCCGCCGTGGCTTTCAGCGCCACAGCGGTGGCGGCGCCGACCGCTGCGGAAAAAGGCGCGGTGTTGCTGAAACTGGCGCGCGGTGCGATCGCTGCTGAACTGGGACATGCAGTCACGCCGGTGCCGCGCTCCGCCTGGCTGGCCGAGCCGGGGGCGAGTTTTGTCACGCTGCTAACCCGGTCGGGCGAGCTGCGCGGCTGCATCGGCA
>PEUI01000243.1:0-3902 GCA_002785585.1 Lysobacterales bacterium CG02_land_8_20_14_3_00_62_12 | reverse complement strand
AGGTTTCGTTGTTGTCGACGCCCGAAGTGATGGTGGTGGCGAGCGAGCAAGACGCGCTCGCGCGGCTGCGGCCCGGCATCGACGGCGTGGTGTTGGCGTATGGTGGCCACCGCGGCACTTTCCTTCCGCAGGTCTGGGAGCAACTGCCCGAGCCAGCCGAGTTTTTGGCCCAGCTCAAGCGCAATGCGGGCTTGCCGGTGGATTTCTGGGCGGAAGACGTGCGCCTGTCGCGCTACACCGTCAGCAAGTGGCAGGAGGGCAAGCCGTGAGCATTGCCGAATCGCATTATCCAGCGCGCTGGTGGCATACGCTGGCCGACGGCCGCCTCCACTGTGACCTGTGTCCACGCGACTGCAAGTTGCACGAGGGCCAGCGTGGCCTGTGTTTTGTGCGCAAGATGGAAGACGGCAAGCTGTGGCTGACTACTTACGGTCGCTCATCGGGTTTTTGCGTCGATCCAATCGAAAAGAAACCACTCAATCATTTTTACCCGGGTTCTTCGGTGTTTTCGTTCGGCACCGCCGGCTGCAATCTGGCGTGCAAGTTCTGCCAGAACTGGGATATTTCCAAGTCGCGCGAGACCGACACCCTGGTCGATCAGGCGCTGCCGGACGAAATCGCCAAGGCGGCTGAGCAGAACGCTTGCAAGAGCGTCGCCTTTACCTACAACGACCCGGTGATCTTCGCCGAATACGCGATGGATGTGGCCGATGCCTGCCATGCGCGCGGCATCAAGACGGTGGCGGTCACCGCGGGCTATATCCACGCTGCACCGCGCCGCGAGTTCTACGCAAAAATGGATGCGGCCAATGTTGACCTCAAGGCCTTCACCGATGACTTCTACGTCAAGCTGACCGGCGCGCATCTGCAACCGGTGCTCGATACGTTGAGCTACTTGAAGCGCGAGACCGATGTCTGGTTCGAGATCACCTCGCTGTTGATTCCTGGTCGCAACGATTCCAACGAGGAGATTGCGGCGATGAGCCAGTGGATCCGGCGTGAGCTCGGCCCAGACGTGCCGCTGCATTTTTCCGCCTTCCATCCCGACTGGAAGATGACGGATGTGTCGCCCACCCCCGCATCGACGCTGACCCGCGCGCGTGCCATTGCGCTGAAAGCCGGGCTGAATTATGTCTACACCGGCAACGTCCACGACCCGGCGGGCGGCACCACTTACTGCCCAGGTTGCCACCAAGCCTTGATCGTGCGCGATTGGTATCGGATCGACCAATATGGCGTCACCGCCGATGGCCACTGCCCGCATTGCGGCCACGCCATCGCCGGCCGCTTCGGCGCGTTTGCCGTCCCGTTCGGCAATCGGCGCCTGCCGGTTGCCATGCATCGGGAAGTTCAAAACTAACTTTCATGCCGCAGGGATGTGGCACCCTCAATGATGAAAGACACTGTGCGGGTGCGATGTCGTGCAAGGGCAGAGGTCGTGAAAGGATTTGATGGCACTGACCGCGAAACCTGACCACCCAAAAATCGCGCTCCGCCTCCGGCTTTGTTGGGCATCGCTGCGCTCACCCCAACCTATGTCTTTCACGCTTAACGCGGCGCCAGACACCCGCATTTTGCTGGTGGCTCGGAGCGGCAAAATCCCCCGCGAACCAACCGCTGGCTTCTGCCAGAAAATCCTCCATACTTTGGTCGGCAGCGTTGCTGACCGCCACACCGGAGCCCATCGCGTTGAATATTCACTATCGCCAGGCGACGCCAGCAGACTTGCCATCGATGCTGCAGATCCGCCGTCGGGTGTTGGAAAATCCCGAGAATCCAGCGTCGCCGATGCCCGCCGAAGTGCGACTCGCGGCGCTGCTGCGCGGTGGCTGTCAGGTGAGTTGCGCGGGTGATCGGGTGGTTGGCTTTGTTCAGGCGATCGAACAACCGCCGATGATCGGCGGGCTTTATGTGGATCCGGAATTTGAAGGGCGCGGCATTGGCAAGCAGTTATTGCGCCTAGCCGTGCAGCATTTGCGCGCTGCCGGTGTCGCCAGCATTTGGCTCAGCACCGTGGCTGGAACGCGGGCCGAACGACTCTATCAATCGGCCGGCTGGCGCCGATCCGGGCAGTCGGCGAATGAAGTGGAGTACATCTTGATGCTGGAGTGAGTGCAGCGCAGAGGTCTTTGGCGTGCAGCGGCTTGCCGCCGATGTTTCTTACCCACACGGAGCGGTTTGCAGGCAGAACAGCGGCAGCAAGCGGATCGCGCGTCTAGACTCCGGGCAGTTCAAAGTGGTTGGGAATCGCCGTTCTCGGTACTAGCAGGAGCAACGCGAACCTTGCGCGTTTCTTTGCACCCGCATGGGCCGGGGCACGGACCAAAAGCCGCCGTTTTGTTTTATCGGGAACCGCTCAAAAGCGATTAGCACCAAGCGCAGTGACGGTAAAACTGCTCGATTTCCTGAGTCGCTATCTGGGCGGCGCCAAGGTGCGGTGAATCCGCCGGATATTGGTGTGCTGCGCTGCTGCCATTGTTTTGGTTGCTGATGTTGATGTTGTCGTGCGAATAATGGAGAACAGCGGCAGCAAGCTGCCGCACTCCAAAGTTTGCCACGCCAGTGGTTAGTGTCAGCGCCACTCGACGCAGAACGGGCTACTCGAAGCCGTTCTGGAAGATGGCATCGGGCAGCGGCACCGCCAGCATGACATCGGCGAGCGCTTGTTCTTCGAGGGCGACGAAGGCCGCACCGGTGGCATCGAGCCCCAGCGAGCCCTGGTAGTTGATGTTGGTCTCGCTGTTGCTCAGCAACAGGCGCTGTTGGGCGCTGGCGCAGGTCGGGTCATCGCATACGGTGACGCTGGCCGAGCCGACGGTTGCCGCTTCATAAACCGGGCGATCACCGGACAGTAATTGCAGGGTACGGACGATGCCGCCGGTAAAGATCGGGAACCGCGCCTGGCCGCCGCAGTCGGCGGTATCGCAAATGGCCAGGTTATTTGGCCCGTTCTCGATGAACACTGGGTGGCCATCGCTGCGCAGCGCCAATGGCGTGGCGTAAAACGTAATGCTGGTGCCGATGCTGCTGACCGTGGCGCTGAGGCAGGCGCTGTCGTTGCAACGCACATAGCGCTGCTGGCTGCCGCTGTTGTCGTTGAATCCGTAGAGGATGATCGGCCGATCACCGGGGCCGATGGTGATGGCGTAGTTCCAGTTGAATGCACTGTTGACGGTGGGTTCATCGACCAGCAAATGTGGGCTGCCGCTTGTGCAATTGACATCGGCACAGTCGAATACGTAGACATCATTGAGATTGGAAACCGCATACAGCAGCACGGGCCGACCATCGGTACGCAGGGCCATTTCCAAAACATTGCTGGTGGAGTTGCCGCTGCCGCTGACCGCACGCGCACTGCCGCTGCTGCAGTTGGCGTCGGCACAATCGTAGAGTTCGCTGCCGCCGACGCTTGCGTAGTAAATGATCGGCCGGTTATCGGGCCGCACCCTAACCGTGGGCCGGGTGTCGCTGTTGTTACCGGGTAGCAAAACCTGGGCCACACTGCTGCAGAGCGTATCGCTGCATAGCGCGAGCCAGGGATGTCGATCACGAATATAGGCGATTACTGGGCGGCCATCCGGGCGCATCGCCAGCCGGGCGCCGCTGACGGCGTGGCCATTGTTGGCGGTTCGTAGCTGAAAGGCGGAACAGGCAGCGCTGGTGCATTGCGCAGAACGGACATCGCTGCGCAGCGAATCCTGATAAAAAACCAACGGGAAACCACTGCTGTTGATGCGCATGAGCGACTTGCCGGCGATGCCTGGCGCGCTGGCAAAGGTGAGTGCCTGTGGGCTGCTGCACGGCAAATCGTTGCACAGCGTGCCGCGCATGCTGTGGCTGGCCGGATCATATTGGGAGACCAGCAAGTTGCCGGCCGACGAGCGTGTGGCCGAGGGTCGAAA
>PEUI01000091.1 GCA_002785585.1 Lysobacterales bacterium CG02_land_8_20_14_3_00_62_12 | reverse complement strand
GGATGCGCGCCAGTAGTTCAGCGATTCTGGCGGCGTCGCCAATGCAGTAGGCGGACACCGAGTCAACAACGATCACCGGATGGTGGATGACAAAAGCCTTGTAGGGTCCAGATCCCTGAGTCCAGATGTTGGGTCCGCCGACGAACACATTGCCTCGGCGCCGGGCGTATTCTTCCGGCTCGAAACGCTTAGTGATGACCATCTGCCGGGGAGGGGCTGTCGCCTGCCAAATCAAATGGCTTGCGCACCAGACCCGACCGCCTTCGCCGTCGTCTTCAGCCAACGGCAATCGTTCCTGCGCCGCCAGCGGGTCTGGATCACCAGCATCCTCGGCTTCCCGCACGGCACACCACGCGAGCAACGCATCCAAATGGATGGGACTCTCCGGGTATCGCATTGGTCGTACCAACCGGAACTCTACACGCAGGGGCTTCATCACGCGCCGCCGTAGACAGCATCGTATGCGGCGGCCAGACTGGCATTTTTGGAAACTTTCTTGCGCACTTCGGCGCGGGCGGTTTCTGATGGTGCCAGTAGGCGTTCGATTTCCGACGACGTGAGCGAGGCGAGCCACTTTGTGGCCGCTGCCACCAACTGCGCGATCATTGGGTGCTCTGCATTCAGGCTGTGACGCGACTCCGATCGGGTCAGCAGTGGCGTGCTGCTGCCGTCGGGAAACGTCACCGTCAGATCCAGCGCGAAGCGTCCGTAGCCCAGGCGTTTCATTCCACCCAAGATCTGCTTGTTGGCAAACGCCTCCAGCGCCAACATCAAAAACCCAGCATTTGCCTCGTGATCGCTATCCAGATCATAGCGGACTGCAAAGGGTACGCCAGGAAGGACTACCTCATAAGCGTTAAAGCCGGCGATTCCGCGAAAGATTTCTTTAGTGGCTGCTTTTTTTTCGGACGAATCATCGTCCGTGGGATCATCAACATGTCGTTCTGGTCCGATGAGCACTTGCCAGGCATCGAGCGTATTGGCGTAATCACGGATGACATTTTGCGCCATGTCGTGATTGATGAACGTCGCGGCGTCGTCAGCGCGACGCAGCCAGAGCACGGCATCCAATCGCCCCGATACCGATTCGGATTGTGAGGACTGCGGGACAAGCCCTCGGTCGAGCGCTGCTGCTGTCACCGGCATCCCTGTGTCAACACGCAAGGCGCCGGTCAACATACGGGGGCCGCCGCCGAAAACGCCCAAGTGTGCAAACGTTTGCGCCTCCCTGATCTCGGCCAGGTTTGGGTTGCCCTTGTCCGGATGACCGAATGGGGCACCGCTGCGCAACGAGTGAAATGCCGACAAACTGATTTTTTCACCACGCGCGATCAATGATTGCTCAATCAAATCAGCGCCAGATCGTCGGAGTCCACCGCGTAGCGTGTTCGCTGGAATCACCGGCAATCGAACGGGGTCAACCCCCATTTCGGTGTTGCCGGGCAATTCCATGCGGGCGATTTGTGTGCAGGGGAATCCCTTGGAATCGAAGTTGCCCGCAAGGTTAACCCGTCGGTCGCCGGGGACGGCCACTGACAAGGGGGAAAGGGTGCGTAGCGTGCCTTGGATCTTAATCATGGTTGTTCCTTGTGTTGACGGGTGGTGTAGACAAATGCCTGGGGCCGGACGGGTTCGACCGGTGTTTTTTTTGCCAGTGTGGCCAGCGCGATCAGTTCGCCTGGTGTCAGGTCAGCGAGCGCCTGAGCCATCTCGCCTGTGCAGTCACGCCGGAGTACGCCATGGCCTGGATGCTTTCCTTCGCGATCCAGCGCGACGAACGCCGCTCTCCCGTACTCTTTGAGTTGTGCCACGGCATCAATCAAACGCCTTCTGCGAACGCTATGGAGTTTCGCGCCGTGCCGAAACGTAATCAGGTCTTGCGAGCAGCAAATCGGCGTGCGCCATACCAGGTGCTGGAGCATGGAGTCGGCGATGACTGCCACGAACGGCGGACGGGGTGGCGTCAGGAAAAACCACGTCCGTGCGGCATCGGTTGCGAGCGAGAAAGCGCCTTCGGCGCAAAACACCGCGCGTTGGGCCACCATCATCACGTCCTTCGCCAAAAACAGATTGGCGGACGCTGAAACAATGCCCGTTCGCGCGATCTCGGTGTCGTCCATGAACGAGGGGCTGGGCCTGAACGGCACCACCAGCTCGCCGTATTGAAGGCGCCTGCGTTCCAAAGCGCATACCAGTTCCCCCTGGTCATCGCCCCACGCGATGCCCTTGGGGGTGAGGCCCAATGCCGTTGCCGCGAGCGCGGACGGGCTGGTGTCGATCATTCGTGGAATCATTGACTCTGCCTGCTGTGGTGTATAATGTGCGCAAGAATCCTATACCACCAACATACCACAAAGCAACAACGGAAATCCCTAACCCATGCAGATCACCCTTCATTTGTCACCTGACATCATTAGCCTGGTCGGCTTGTTGAGTCCGTCGCGCGCAGCGTTGCAGATTCTGCAAACGGCGATAGATTCAGTGCCACCAGGATCAACTGGATCAGCGCCTGCCGACGGCGTTCCCATTCGTGTTTACGTTCCGCCAACGCTGTACGCCGCACTCATCGCGCATGGCGCATCGGTGGACGGTTTGGCGCTTTATGCCAGCGGTTTGATCGCACAATGGGCGAGCATTGAGCGCTCGCGGCAACGGGCTGAGCACCACATTGACGGCTCAACTCCAGATGGTGACCCTCTGGAGCTGCGCCTGAACGCCCAACAACGCAGTTTGCGAAATGCCTGCAAAGCTCCGTTGCAGCAAGGCAAGGTGGTCTTCGCCGAAGCGTCAACTGGCGTGGGGAAGTCTTGGGTGATCGCGCTCGCGGTTCGTGATGGCGTCGCGCAGGGCAAGCGAATCACGATAGCCGCACCGACACTGAACGTGATGGCGGAGTTGATCGCTGCGTTCGAGGTATTGGCATTGCCGCTGCCTACCCCGCTGTTGGGACGGGGCCAGTTCATTGACCCATCGCGACTTCGACTGGCCATCGCAGATGCTGCCGATGACGTACCCGCAGCAGAATGGGCAGCACTGGCAGCATGGAATGGTGCGCCACTGCACGTTGGCGTTGTTGCGCCGATCGGGCGCGCTGGCGCAGCGCTCGCATGGCTGGCCGAGGACGCAATGCGAATAGCGCCATCGCTGCCACTGGCCGCTGTGCGCTACGCGAGTAATGAGGACATACCGGCGCAATCTGCGACCAAAGCGGCAGCGCTCACGAGCCAAGTAATCATCACAACCCACGCGATGCTGGCCGTTGATCTGCGACTGCGCAGCATGGGGCGTGCGTTGCTGCCAGAGACGGATTGGCTCATCGTCGATGAGGCACATTTGCTCGAAGACGCCATTGCACAGGCATTTTCCGATCAGATGTCGGTGTACTCATTGCAGCTACAACTTCGGGCCGCTAAAGAGCGATTTCGTGATGTTCTCCAACAAAAGCGCATGATGCCAGCGATTGACCGGCTGTTGGCACATGGGGCGCATTGGCGCGACGTTTTTGCCGACGTGCCCACCTCGCACTTCATGTTTTTCGCTGGCGCGGACGAAGGGAAGCCAGAGGCGACATTGGTGCTGAAGCGATTGCGCGACGCGGCCAGCATCATGCTGCCAGATTTAGACCGGTTGGCGGCGTCTGCCATTCCTGAACTTGACCTCGAATCGGTGATTGCAGCGCTCCGTGCGATCACAGATCGCACAGGGCACATTGCGCTGGAATTGTCACCAGTACGCCGATACCCGAGTTTGGT
>PEUI01000407.1:3937-6091 GCA_002785585.1 Lysobacterales bacterium CG02_land_8_20_14_3_00_62_12 | reverse complement strand
CGACCTTGGTGTAACCACGCGGCAGCAGCGCACCACGCGCAGCGCGGGCGCCGCCAATGTCGACCAGGTCGGCCCACTTGCGGCTGAGCTTGCGGCCGTTGCTCCAGAGGATGACTTCACCGCCTTCCGGGATAACCGCGATGCCGACGACGTGTTCGGTGCCCAGTTTGGCCTTCGGTATCTCGATCAGCTTGTTGCCTTTGCCGCCTTTGTCGAGTTCGGGCAATTCGGCCACCGAGAACATCAGGATGTGGCCGACGCTGGTCACCACGACGATGCGATCACGGGCCGAATCGCCAACCAGACTGGGCGCCAGCATATGCGCGCCCGCCGTCATGGCGACCATGGCCTTGCCGGATTTTTGTCGTGACAGCAAGGTTTCGAAGCGGGTAACAAAGCCGTAGCCGTGACTGGTGGCGATCACCAGTTTGCTGTCGTTGTCGGCGGCGATTAGCGCCTCAAAACGGGCGCTACCGACCGGCGCAAAACGGCCGGTCAGCGGCTCGCCGTTGCCGCGCGCCGAGGGCAGCGTGTGCGCCGGCGTGGTGTAGGCGCGGCCATCGGAATCGAAAAACGCGACTTGTTGCGTGCTGCGAGCCCGGGTCGCCGCGAGCAAGCCGTCGCCATCGCGAAAGCCGAGTTGGGTGGCGTCGATATCGTGGCCTTTGGCCGACCGCACCCAGCCTTTTTCGCTGAGCACAATGGTCACCGGTTCGGAGGCAATCAGTTCGGATTCGGCCAAGGCCTGGGCGACGTGACGGGTAATCAGCGGCGAGCGGCGCCGGTCGCCGTGGCTGTCGGCATCCTTGCGAATTTCGTCCTTGATTAAAGTGCGCAGGCGTTCGCGCGACTTGAGCAGGCTACTGATGCGGGCGCGCTCGACTTCGAGTTCGTCGATCTCGCCGCGAATTTTCATTTCTTCCAGCCGCGCCAACTGTTTCAGTTTGGTATCGAGAATGTAATCGGCCTGGATCCCGGAAAGCTGAAAACGCTCGATCAGCCTGGGCTTCGGCTCGTCTTCGCTGCGGACAATACGAATCACTTCGTCCAGATTGAGATAGGCAATGCGCAAACCATCGAGCAGGTGCAGGCGACTCTCGACTTTGTCCAAGCGATGTTGCAGGCGGCGGCGCACAGTTTCAGTACGGAATTGCAACCACTCACTCAGAATCATTTTCAGACTCTTCAGCTGCGGGCGTCCGTCCAGGCCGATCACATTCATGTTGACGCGAAAGCTTTTTTCCAGGTCGGTGGTGGCGAACAAATGGCCCATCAATTCTTCGGCATCGACCCGGTTGCTGCGCGGCACGATCACCAGGCGAATGGCGTGTTCGTGATCCGATTCATCGCGCAGGTCTTCGACCAGCGGCAACTTTTTGGCGCGCATCTGGGCGGCGATCTGTTCCAGAATCTTTGCCGGTGACACTTGATGCGGCAACGCGGTGATGATGATGTTGCCGTCTTCTCGCGTGTACACGGCGCGTGCACGCAGGCCGCCGTTGCCGGTTTCGTAGATTTTTTGCAGCTCGGCTTTCGGGGTGATGATCTCGGCTTCGGTCGGGTAGTCCGGGCCGAGGACGTGCTCGCACAGATCGCGCACGCTGCAATCGGGTTCGTCGATCAGGCGGATGCAGGCGGCGGCGATTTCGCGCAGATTGTGCGGCGGAATGTCGGTGGCCATGCCGACGGCGATGCCGGTGGTGCCATTGAGCAACAACTGTGGCAACCGCGCCGGCAGCCAGTTGGGTTCCTGCAGCGTGCCGTCGAAGTTGGCGCTCCAATCCACCGTGCCTTGGTCGATTTCGTCGAGCAACAACGCCGAGAACCGGGTCAGCTTGGACTCGGTGTAGCGCATGGCGGCAAAACTCTTGGGGTCGTCGGCCGAACCGAAATTGCCCTGGCCTTCGATCAACGGGTAGCGATAGGAAAACGGTTGCGCCATCAGCACCATCGCCTCGTAAGCAGCCGAATCGCCGTGCGGATGAAACTTGCCGATCACGTCACCGATCGTCCGCGCCGATTTTTTCGGCTTGGCGGCAGCGTCCAGGTGCAATTCATTCATCGCATAAATAATGCGCCGTTGCACCGGCTTGAGGCCATCGCCGACAAACGGCAGGGCACGGTCGAGCACCACGTACATCGAGTAGTCGAGGT
>PEUI01000407.1:0-3903 GCA_002785585.1 Lysobacterales bacterium CG02_land_8_20_14_3_00_62_12 | reverse complement strand
GCCGACCATTATGGGCAAGGCCGGGCTCGGCGGCCAGTGCGAGTCTTGTCCGGTGGTGTCTCAGTTTGAAATGCAGGAGGAAAGATAGCCGTTGAGCTGCTGATCACGGACGACGTCAGGAAGGCCAGCGCGGAGGCGCGGGCAGTGATCGATGCAATAGGGTATCGGCGTGTTGCCCGAGAAGTGTTCCTGCTCTCTACTCTGCCCTTCTCTTCCCAGAACGCACACCGCCATCGAGCAATAACTCACCGAAAAACTCGCCGGGCTCCAGCACTTTGTAAACCAGTTCTCAGCCTTTGTCGTCACGGGTAAATACCTTCAAGCGGCCTGCTACCAGAATTTGGTCCGGTCAACGCCCCGCACTGAATCTATTTCACGTTATCGACGCATCCAATGCCCAGATGCCGTGAGTACTGCGAACCTGCAGTCCTTTCGGATCAGTAGATCATCCACCGCGGGTGGATGAATGGGACAGCCACCAGGACAGCACCAATGAAGACTCCAAATCCGTTAAACACATTTGCACGCAGAACACCGCTTTTTTCCGCCCTGTTGGCTTTGGGCGCATGCCTTCACCCCTTGTCGGCTGTAGCACAGACCGCGGCCGCTACCTTGCCGACCACACCCATGGGCCAGCTTGGCGCCGAGCTGATTCGCCACATCAACAACGACAGCCCCGCGCAGATGCAGCAGTGGGCGCCTAGCATTCTGTCGGCTGCGGTCCCTGCGGACGAGAAGGCGGATTTTGTCGCGAACCTCGGTTCGGCGGCACGCGACAGCGGCGGCGTCGATTTGTTCGATGTGCGGACCGATCCGCGTCGGCCAGGCTCGCTTCAGATCGTGGTCAAGGCCCGCCGCAGCGGGCAGTTTGGCCTGTTTTTCATCGCTGCCGATCCCGCCCAAGCCAGCCAGCTGGTGCAGGCAAATCTGGTACCAATGGACGACCCGGCGCTGTATGCCGACTGGCCGCAGAAGGCGGTATCGCACCCCGAACTGGCGCGGCTTATCCACAACACGCTCGACCGCCTCGAGCGCACCCAGGATTTCTCCGGTTGCGTAACGGTTGCCGTTCACGCCAAAACCATCGTCGACGAATGCCGTGGCCAGGCCGATCGCCGCTTTGCCGTGCCGATCAATAAGCAAACCAGGTTCCATGTCGGTTCGATCGGCAAGACGTTTACCGCCGTGGCGATTGCCCAGCTCGTTGAAGCGGGCAAGTTGTCCTGGGACACTACGCTGGCCCAAGTGGTGCCCGAGTACCCGGACCACGCGGCCGCGAAGAAGATCACGGTCTGGCAACTCCTGCACCACACCTCGGGTCTGGGCGACATGCTCGTTCCGGAGTACTTCGCAAACCGCGAACACTTCATCAATCCAGCCGACTATCTGGATCTCATCGCCCGGCAGCCGAAGGCAAGCGAGCCCGGCAAGGAATGGAACTACAGCAATGCGGGCTTCATGCTGCTCGGCCGCACCATCGAAAACATTTCTCATGAGGACTACGACGGCTACATCCAACGGCATATATTCACGCCCGTCGGAATGCAGGCCAGCGGCTTCGACCGCCTGGACGAGATCACGCCGAAGTTGGCCGTCGGTTATTACCGCGACGGTATGTTTTCGAGCATCTGGAAGATGGACTGGTCAAAGATCCAGTTCAAGGGCGGCCCGGCGGGCGGGGGCTACTCCAACAACGCCGACCTGCTGCTTTTCGCCGATGCCCTGCGCAATGGCAGGCTGGTCAAACCGGCGACGCTTGCAAAGATGTTCGCCGACCAAGTGCCGGCCGGCCCCGGGGGCTATGCCGCCGGATTCGGCGATCGTCTCTCGCATGGCAGTCCTATTCGCGGCCACACTGGCGGTATCGAAGGCACGACGGCGAATCTGCAGATGGTCTGGAACGCCAACGCGGCCGTCGCGATGACGAGCAATCAAGGGCCCTCGGAAACGTGGATGCTGGCGGAGAAAATCGCCGACCTGCTCGCTGCCGAAGTCGAGAAGCCCCGCAAACGCTAATAAAATCGGATCATGTATCCATCCACAAATTCTGGGGAACTAAAAATGCAAGCTGTTGAACTATTGCTGCCCCTGATCATGTTGAGCGCGCCGGTACTGATCGTACTGATCGTCCTGCGCTACCGCTATCAGCAGTCTCAAGCGCGTTATCGCACCCTGTTGCAACTGGCCGACAAGGGCGTTGTGCTGCCAACCGAATTGCTGGTCGAACCGCAGGTCGCCTATTCGGAACGCCGTCGCGCCCTGGTGCTCATCAGCAGTGGCTTCGGGCTGATGCTGACACTGCTCGCATTGCCGGGTCAGCTCGACAATGGACACAGCATCCACGAGTTGTGGGGCCTGGGCTTGTTGCCGCTAATGACAGGGCTGGGTTATCTCGCCAGCTGGTGGTTGAACCAGCGCGGAGACGTGCGTGGCTGAAAGCGCCGCCGAGGCGCGCATCGATCAGTCGCTGGTGGCGCGTGCCCTGCTGGGCGACGACCGCCGTGCGTTCGAGCAACTGGTGCGTCGCCATCAGGGCATGGTGCGCGCACAGTTGTGCCGGCTTCTGCACGGCGACGAGGCAGCGGCCGACGACCTTGCGCAGGAGACGTTCTTGCTGGCATGGCGCAAGCTCGACCAGTTCCGCAGTGATGCGCGTTTTTCAACCTGGCTCTATCGCATCGCTTACTCCTGTTTTCTCCAGATGTGCCGCACGAAGTCATGGGCTGCCCGCAATGCACAAGACGACGAGATGGAGCATTTGCCGGTACCCGTACATGCGATGGATTTGCAACTGGATCTGGCGCGCGCCATGCGGCATCTGTCCGTAGCAGAACAGGCTGTCCTGCTGCACTGTATTCAACTGGGGCTGAGTCACGAAGAAGCGGCGTATGTTCTGGCGATGCCGCTGGGCACGGTAAAGACCCACGCGATGCGCGGCAAGGCAAAACTCAAGACATGGCTGTCGGCCTGGCACGAAGCCGCCGGCGAGGAGCAAACATCATGAATCCCATACACGACAACGACATCGACACACTGCTTCGGCAGTCCTTCAACGGCCCCACGACCGACGTTGGTTTTTCCGATCGCGTGATGCAGCACGTGCTACCTCGCCGCCGCCGATCCCTATGGCCACTCGCGGCGGGCATTCTCGTCGGAACCGTCCTGTGCTCGCTGAGCCTGTATAACTCACCGCTGTGGCACGCAGCTTGGCATGGCTTGCGGGTCGGCGAATGGTCCAGCTCGACCATCATCATGCTGTCGACGATGACCGGAATGTCACTGCTCGCACTGGTCTGGACCCTTGCGGAAGCCGACGATCACTGAATTGGCTTGTCCGCTTCGTGTCGAAGGCTGCCACCTATGCCCTCCGTGCCAAGCTCCCCTGAGACCGCTCTTGCTCTGAAATATCTGTAGCGTTCCCCCATCAGAGAGGCGGTAGAAGAAGCGAAGTGCTCAAGCCGTCCGTTGTCCTGACTGAAGGTTCAGAAGTGATTGCCGATGAGGTGTTGGATCGCCGTCAGCGCCGGAGTTTTACAGTTCAATTCAAGCGCCGCATTCTGGAGCAAGCCGCGGCTTGCGGGAACCACAGCCACGCTGCTGCGCAAGCATGGTCTGTACAGTTCCCACCTCGCCCGGTGGCGTGCGCAGTTTAGCGAGGGTGGAAACGTCGGCTTGGCTGCGAAGCCAGCTGGCCGCAAGCCCATGCAAGACTTCAAAGATCGGCGGATTGCCGAGCTCGAACTGCCGGTTGCCAAGCTGGCCAGTCGGCTGGTCCGGAATCCAACTTTGTGCTGGCCGATGCCAAGGCGGCGACCTTGGTGCCGTGGAGAGCGGCGCCACCACCATGCGCCGCCGCCGAAATCGCCTTCAGTCCGCAAGCTCGCCTACGGGTGTTGGCGATGG
>PEUI01000381.1:12103-14984 GCA_002785585.1 Lysobacterales bacterium CG02_land_8_20_14_3_00_62_12 | reverse complement strand
CCAAAGCGACCACTTCGCAGGCGGCTTAGTCCAACGCGGTTTATCTGTCGCGCCGTGCGCCGCGCCGCAGATGTTGCTACGCTGGCGCGACAGATAAACGCTAATCGTTAGGCCCATAAAGGCAAGAATCCTATGCGCGTAGAAGCTCTTGAATTCTTTACCTACGGCGCCGTGCTCGCCGTCCTAGTCTTTGTGCTGACTTGGGCTGTTTCTTCCTCCCGACTTCGACTTGCTCTCAGAGCGCCATTCGTGGCGCTGGGTCTTGGCTTCATTTTTGTTCCAGGCCACGGTGAGTTCATCGTCATTCCCCTCCTGGCAATGTTCAAGCCGCCGATTCACAACGAACTACTTGCGATCGGCGGCGTATTCTTTCTTATCTGGTGGGTTGTCGCGCTCCTCTTGCTGCTGGCACTTCGGGCTGTAACAGTGTCCCTCCAAAGGGCGTGATAGCCTAACTATTCCTTAGGAGACTTCCAGTCAATACCGCGCGCTTGATGCTCTTGCCTTGAGCTTTCAGGCGTTTGCTGGTCATGGTGTTGAAGGAGAAGCGCAGGAGAAGCGCAGGACACCCAGTTTTCTGCCGCAAGAGTGGGTGTCCGAGAGTGCCCTCCGACAGTGCCCTCCGAGAGTGCCCGGGTCGGCTTAATTCAAGCGTTAGGTTTCTGAGGAGAGAATCCGCTTGGCAAACGTTCGCAAGCAACAGCGTGCAGGGGCGTATCGTTGGCCTCCTCGGCCAACATTTGCCTTCTACAACGTGCGCGGAGAGGCGCTATTCTCCGAAACTGATCCAAGTCTCGACTTAGCGGACACATTGATGCTTCACTGGCCGCGCCGTTCAAGAAAAGTGATCCTCGGCATCACATCCGGCGGTACAAGTTGGCCCACGTGGACTGAGGGGCGTTTGCAACACGTGGAGAAGCTAATCAAGTACGACCTGAACTTTGATTTCTACTCTGTCTCAATTCATCGAGTGACCTTGCGGCGTTGGCAGCCTTGCACGCGGGAATTTAGATGGGAACTGCAAATTCGAACAAAATAGATCATTTCGTTATTCTGGTTCACCACCAACAGGGGGAGTTATGGCAGTAAATTTGTTCCGTCCGCGCAAGTACGAAGACCATGAAATTGTTGACGCTAGCAACAAGGTCGTCGGTCACATCCGAGTCAAGCCGAGCGGTCTTCTGTGGTCGCCCAAGAACGGCAAGGACTGGTACGGCATTTCCCTTGCCAAGTTTGCCGAGTTCGTTGAGCAAAACGGCAAGAAACAGTCCAAGTAGTCCGGGCACGAAACCTAACAATTCCTTAGGAGACTTCCAGTCAATACCGCGGCTTAATTCAGGCCGCACAGGCAGATCAGAAACTGCGGCTATTTTGTCGCAATTGCGACAAAATAGTTCACTGCTGCACAGGCAGATCGGAAACCATAGCTCACCAACACGGCCTCGCGCGCATCGTTCACTGCCGCACTGACAGCAATGCTGCGCTTTGCGGGGTGCGGGAGTTTGGCCTATCCGCTGCCGGGATTCACCCGAGAGCCGTGCTTGCTCCGCGACCAAACTGCGGTCGCCGTCGTCGTGCACAGCGCCTGTTGTCACTTTGCTACACTCACCTCAGTTTCGCCATCCGCTGGCCAACGTGTCTCCAATTGGCATGAAAATCATTCTCCCAATGGCCCGCAAGTACATCTGGTGGAAGACGCCGGACGAAGCGGCGCGTTTTCCGCAACGGGTCATTGCGCAGGTGATGAATATGGGCGATTACGCCGACGTGCAGGCGTTGGCGGAACAGGTGGGCGATGCCGTACTGGTCGATGTGCTGACGCACGCGCAAGCCGGCGAGTTCAACCCACGCTCCTGGTTCTACTGGCACTATCGGCTGGGTCTGGCGAGCCTCGGCAAGGTGCCGGCAATGCCGTCGCGGAGCGTCGCGTGACTGGCGTTTTGCAGCCGCGCATGAGCATTTTGCCGCCCGCGCAAATGCGTCTGTGGCCCGCACTTCGGCCCGCCGCTGCGCTGGGTTTCGCCTTGTACGGAGGCACCGCCATTGCGCTGCGGCTGGGGCATCGCCAGTCGGTCGATTTCGACTTCTTCAGCGCCCGATCACTGGATCGCAACGCCATGCACGAGGCCTTCCCATTTCTCGCGCGTGCGCTGGTATTGCAAGAGCAACCCAATACGCTGAGCGTCCTCGCTCCCTTTGGCGACGATGATCGCGAGCACGTCAAACTGTCGTTCTTCGGTGCCATCGGTTTCGGTCGCGTCGGCCACCCGGACGTGAGCGCCGACGGCGTGCTGCAGGTGGCGGCGCTGGACGACCTGATGGCAACCAAGCTCAAGGTCCTGCTACAACGGGTGGAAGCCAAGGACTACCGCGACGTCGCTGCCATGGTGAGCGCTGGCGTCAGTCTCGGCAAGGGGCTTGCAGCGGCGCGGCAGTTGTATCGCCCCACCTTCCAGCCAAGCGAAAGCCTCAAGGCACTGGTGTACTTCGAGGGTGGCGATCTCGACACCCTCGCTGCCGCAGAAAAACAGACGTTGGTGCAGGCGGTGAGCGCGGTTCGCGAGCTGCCGGAAGTGGCCATCGTCTCGCGCGTGCTGACCGCAAATTGAATCGCACCCAACAACAGGCCAGGAGTCCAACGCAGGTTTAGATCCGAAGCACTGCCGGGCGTCGGCAAATCCGAGCCCGGCCAAAGAATGCGGCAAAGATGGACCTGGCCCTTGGCCATGCGTGACCCTTGAACCCGAGCTGGCCGACGGGCCCGGACAATTGGGCCGGGGTCGTTGACGAGTTGGGCCGTACGGGCTCGTTCAGCAGCCGATTGAGTCCCTAAGCTGCTGGAATCGTCGTCAACAATCTGCCAGCACGCCGGTGACGGAGA
>PEUI01000381.1:1645-12065 GCA_002785585.1 Lysobacterales bacterium CG02_land_8_20_14_3_00_62_12 | reverse complement strand
GATGATCGCGACGCTTGTCGGCGCGCCCACATTGCGGCGACCAGCAGCGAATTCCCCCGGATTGCGCTGCGCTGCATCCGGTCTACTTGGTGCATCCGGGCTACTTGCTGCGATCAGAATTCCCCCGGATTGATTAGCTCCGCTGTTGAGAGCCGCTGCGCTGCATCCGGGTTACTTGGTGCATCCGGGCTACTTGCTTGCTGTCAGTCCGGGCGCCGATTAGCCGATGGTTCGCATCAGCGCTTCGATTTCGTCGGGGTCTTTGGGTAGCCGCGCTGATAGCACTTCGGGGCCGCTGCGGGTAACCAACACGTCGTCTTCGATGCGGATGCCGATGCCACGCCAACGTGGTTCGACGCTGGCTTCATCGACGGCGATGTACAGGCCAGGTTCGACGGTCAGCACCATGCCGACTTCCAGTTCGCGGGAGTCTTCGCCGATCCGGTAGTCGCCGACATCGTGTACGTCCAAGCCGAGCCAGTGGCCGGTTTTGTGCATGTAAAAACGTTGATAGCCGCTGGCCTGAATTTGGCTTTCTGCGCTGCCTGTGAGCAACCCGAGTCGGCACAGTCCTTCGGTCAACACGCGCACGGCGGTGTGGTGCATGGTGATGAATGGCACCCCGGGTCGGGCTTGTTCGATGGCCGCGAGTTGCGCGGCCAGTACCAGCTCGTAGAGCGCGCGTTGTTCGGCGGAATAGCGGCCGTTGATCGGCCAGGTGCGGGTGACATCGGCGGCATAGCATTCGAACTCGGCACCGGCATCGACCAGCAACAGGTCGCCATCCTTCAACAACGCGGCGTTGGCGCGGTAGTGCAGCACGCAGGCATTGCCACCGCCGCCAACGATGGGCTCGTATGCCGCCACCGCCTGTTGGCAGCGAAACGTGTGTTGCAACTCAGCTTCGATGGCGGCTTCGTTCTGGCCCGGGCGGGTGGCCGCGATGGCGCGCAGGTGGGCGTCCACGGTGATGCTGGCGGCGCGTTTCATCGCCTTGATTTCGGCCTTCGATTTGTACAGGCGCATGTCGTGCAAGACATGCCCGAGCGCGACCAATTCGTGCGGCGGGCGGGCGCCCTGGCGGACCTGGGCGCGCACCCGATTGACCCAGCCGATCAACTTGAGGTCGAAATCGGTTTCGCGGCCGAAATGGTAGTAGACCCGTTCGCGGCCTTCGATCAGGCCGGGCAGGATGTCGTCGATATCCGAGATCGGAAAGGCGTCGTCGACGGCGAGCGCGGCGACCGCCGCTTCGGTGCCAAGGCGAACGCCGTCCCAGCGTTCACGGTCCGGGTCACGTTCGCGACAAAACAGAATGACTTCGCCATGCGCGCGCCCCGGCACCAGCGCCAGCACCGCTTCGTGTTCGGCAAAACCGGTCAAGTAGTGAAAGTCGCTGTCCTGCCGATAACGGTAGTGGGCGTCACTGTTGCGGAAGCGCTCAGGCGCGGCCGGGATGATGGCAATTGCTTGGCGCCCGATCATGCGCATGAGCTGTTGGCGGCGCTTGGCAAACTCCGCAATGGCGATCATGGTGGTCAATGGCGGGTGCTGCCGGGCGCGACGGCGGTCAACTCGGATTGCAGCAACAACACGCCCATGCGCACGTATTCCAGTACCTCGGTGAAGTCGGCTTCGTCGTCGTCGCTATCGCCGGTTTGCAGGTCGCTGCTGGCGATCCGCGCCAGATCGGCGAGCAATTCACGGGCATCGGCCGATAGCGCCGTGGTCTCGCTGTTGCCGGCCAGCCCCAATCCGCCGACGTAACCACGACACCATTCGACCAGCGCCCCGGCACGCACCGGCACGCCCTGTTCGGCGTCTGGCAGCAACGGCGTAAAGCCGAGGTCGGGGTCGATCAGGGCAGCGCGGGCGAGTCGGTAAAAACGCTGCATGGCGGCGCGGGTCTGGGCGTCGTCTTGCATGGCGTCTTGCAGGGCTTCGAGCGCCAAAGCCGCACACCAGGCATCGGCATTGGCGGCGCCGCCGGCACACAGATAACCGCATAGCGAGCCGTGCAGTTCGGAGGCGTTGATGCCGATCCGGTGCTCGGCCAGCACCTGCTCGATGTCGACGTGGGTGGCGGTGTTCATGGCGGTATTCATGCGGCAGAGTTTAGCAATGCGCGCCACCAACCGGCACCCTCCTGAGGCGATGGCGGCTCGGCATTTGTCCCGCCATCGCTGATCCGTGTGCTGACGCGGCCGCAAGCAAAAGGTTATGCTGACGGCCCGCGTTGCTGATCGACCGAACCGTGCTTCGATACTTTTCACCAGCTTCTGTTGCGGCCGCGGGCAAACCACCGGTGCTGGCAGCGGGCGGGCGCCGACGGCAGGGCGCCGATCGGTGGCAGTGGCGCTGGCTGGGGATGCTCGGCATTGGCTTCTGCCTCGGCGTCGCTGCGGCGCCGGCCGCGCCCCCCAAAGTCATCGAGAGCCATTATTTTTTCAGTCGTATCGGCAACCCCGGCGATTTGGCACAAAACACGGTCAACGCGCTGTTGCAAGATCGCGACGGTTTTCTGTGGATTGGCACCCAGGGCGGCCTGCATCGCTACGATGGCTACGAGTTTCTGCGTTTCCAGCACCGCGCGGGCGATGCCGACAGCCTGCCCGACAGCTTTGTTACCGCCTTGGCCGAAGATGCCGAGGGACGATTGTTTGTCGGCAGCAATCGGCACGGACTGGCAGTGCGGCAACCAGGCTCGCCGCGCTTCGTGGTGGTACCCCCGGGTGAAGGCGAGCGCAACCGGCGCGAGGTGATCACCGTACTGCTCGCCGATGGCGACGAGGGCATTTGGGTGGGCTCGCATTTCGGCCTCGAGCACCTTGCCAACAATGGCCGCCGCAGCGACATTTTGCGGTTGCCCCCCAGCGCCGAACCGGAAGCCAGCGTCCGCGATCTGGCGCGCTGCGCCGATGGCACTTTGTATGCGGCCACCAGCGCTGGCTTGTTCCGGGTCAATGCCGGCAGCACGCGGGCCCGCGGCTTGCCGTTGCCGCGCGCTGCCGACGCTGCCATGGCGGTGCATTGCGATGCTACCGGCGCGCTTTGGTTGAGCAGTGGGCTACGTTTATTCGAACGGCAAAACGCGAGTTGGCGGCTGGCGTTCGATGGTGCGGCCAATCTGCCACAAATCGCCCACTACGCGATCGTGCGCATCCGCGAAGATCTGAAACACCAGCTTTGGTTGGCTACCGACGGACTCGGCCTGATCAAGTTCCTGCCGACCGAATCGCGCTCGGAGTGGCTGCGCCATCAGCAACGCGCCCCCGGCGGTCTGCCCGAAGACGCGCTGCGCTCGCTGCTGGTGGATCGCTCCGGCCTGCTTTGGGTGGGCGGCAATATCAGCGGCGTGGCCCGTGCGCGACCGGAAGGCGCGCCCTTCACCAGCGTGATTGATGACAGCAGCGTGCATGGCAGAATCAATACCAACAATGTGCGCGCGATTCTCGCCGATGCCGATCGCGGCCTGTGGCTAGGCACCGAGGGCGATGGCCTCAAATACTACGACTTCGCCAAGCGCGCCTTCAGTCGCTTCGGTGATGTCCTCGGTCGCGCCCTCGGGCTACCCGCCGCGCCCGCCGATTTGCGCGTCTATGCCATCCAGCCGGCGCGCCAGGCCGGCCAGTTATGGTTGGCAACCGACCACGGCGCGTTCTTGTTCGATCCAGCACAGCAAGTCGCCCAGGCGCTGCCGGTGGATCGGCAACGCGACGACGCGCTGCCGAGCGCCGATATTCGATCACTCATCGTGGGTCGCGACGGCAGCGTCTGGCTGGGCAGCCTCAGCAGCGGGCTTAGCCGCTATCGACCCGAGCTCAAGCAATGGCAACATTTCCCGGTGGCGGTGAACGATCAGGCCGCCGGGCTCTGGCATCCCGCCGTCATGGCACTGCACGAAGACGCCCATGGCCACTTGTGGATTGGCACCATCGGTGGCCTCAACGTCCTCGACCTGGCCAGCGGGGTCATGCACAAGGTCAGCCGTGAAGAAAGCGCCAACGGTCTGGTCGGCGAAGTGGTGCGGGTGATTACCGAGAGCGCCGATGGCAGCCTGTGGGTCGGCACCCACAATGGTCTCAACCGCCTGCTCGATTACCACGCCGGGCAACCCACATTTGAGCACTTTCTGAGCACCGACGGACTGGCCAATGAGACCATCTACGGCATCCTCGAAGACCAGCAGCGTCGGCTTTGGGTCAGCACCAACGGCGGCATTTCCCGGTTGCATCGGCAGACCACAAATACCAAGGCGAACGCCGCCTCAACTCCGCGAACCACGGCACCGGTGGTGCGCAATTTTTCGCTCGACGACGGCTTGCAGGGTCTCGAATTCAATGGCGGGGCCTACGCCAAATTGGCCGATGGCCGTTTGGTTTTTGGCGGCACCCAGGGGTTTTCGTGGGTTGCCCCGGACCAGGTGCGCGATCCGGATTACCGTGCACCGCTGGCCTTTACCGCATTCCAGCTCGGTAGCCAACGCACGCTGATCGAGCAACCCGCGGCTTTCAAGAAGCTGGTTCTGAGCGCCAATGACCATTTGCTGATTCTCACCTTTGCCGCCCTCGATCTGAATGCGCCGGAGCACAATCGCTTCGCCTACCGACTGCTCGGTTATGACCGTGACTGGATTGAGCTCGGCACCCGCCACGAACTCTCGCTGACGCACCTCGACGCCGGCAACTACCCATTGCAAATCCGTGGGGGCCACGGTCTGGCACCAAGCGCTGGTCCGTTTCTGGAACTGGCCATCCAGGTCACGCCGCCGTGGTGGCGCGCGCCCTGGGTGTTGGCCGTCAGCGCTTTGGTGCTGCTCGGCTGGCTACTGACCTGGCTGTGGAACCGGCGCCGCCGACTGTGGCAATTGAAGGCCCAGAACACCCAGATGAAGCTCTACAGCGAGCGGTTGTCGTCCGCCCTGTGGGCCAGTCGCGATGGCTTCTGGGATTGGAATCTGGAAACTGATCTGCTCTACATGTCGGGGCCCGAAGAGTTTCTGGGTCCGAGCCGGGAGGCCCGCATCAGCGGCCAGCAGTGGCGACAGCACAGCGTGCATGCGGACGACCTCAGCCAGGTCGAAGCCGCGCTGGAGGCCCATATCACCGATCGCAGTGACTACTACGAGGCCGAGTTTCGCGCCAATACCTACGCTGGCAAGCAACGCTGGGTGGTGGCGCGCGGCCGCGCCGTGCGGCGCAACGATCAAGGCCACGCCCTGCAAGTGGCCGGGACTTTTCGTGATGTCACCGATGAGCGCGCGCTGGATCGCGACCGGCGCATAGCCCAGGAGGTGATTCGCTCGATGGGCGAGGTCGTCTGCGTCAGCGACCTGGAGTTCCGCTTTGTCTCGGTCAACGCCGCGTTTACCCGGGTTACCGGCTACAGCGCGGAGGAAATACTCGGTCAAGACGCCGCCGTGCTCAACTCCGAACAGCATCCGCTGGAGTTCTACTTGCAGATTCGGCAAGCCCTGCAACAGAGCGCGCATTGGAGCGGCGAAGCCTGGCAATCGCGCAAAGGTGGCGAGCAGTTTTTGTCAGCGCTGGAGATCAATGAAGTCGCCGGTGCCGACGGTCGGCGCTTGTATTGGGTGGCGGTGTTGACCGACATCACCGACCGCAAGCGGGCCGAGCAGGAACTGCGTTATCTGGCCAATTACGACACCCTCACCGGCCTGCCCAATCGCACCCTGCTCGGCGAACGCCTGGCGCATTCGCTGATTCGTGCGCGCCGTTTGGGCAACAAGGTCGGCATCCTGTTTCTGGACCTGGACCACTTCAAGCACGTCAACGATTCCATGGGTCACGCCGCCGGCGATCGACTGCTGAAAGCAGCGGCGGCGCGCATCGTGATGAGCGTGCGCGATTCCGACACGGTGGCGCGCCTGGGTGGCGACGAGTTCACCGTCGTGCTGGAAGACCTGACCGATTTGCTCGAAGCCGAGCGGATCGCGCGCAAATTGATCGTCAGCTTCGAAACCCCGCTGGAAATCGATGGCCGCAATGAAGTGGTGATCTCACCGTCGATCGGCATCACCCTCTATCCCGAGCACGGCCAGGTACCCACCGACCTGCTCAAGCACGCCGATACCGCGATGTATCACGCCAAAGATCGTGGCCGCAACACCTACCAGGTTTATACCGATGCCATGGACGCCCAGGTGCGGTTCCGCGCCAGCATGGGCAACCAACTGCACAAGGCATTGGAGCGCGGTGAATTGCGCGTGGTCTATCAACCCAAATTGGCGCTGATCGACCAGCACATCACCGGCGCCGAAGCCTTGCTGCGCTGGTACAACCCGGTGTTGGGCGAAATTTCTCCGACCACCTTCGTTCCGATCGCCGAAGAGACCGGTTTGATTGTGCCGATTGGCGAGTGGGTGATTCGCCAGGCCTGCGAGCAGATTCAGCGCTGGACCGCCGTCGGCATCAACCAGGCCAGAATCGCCGTCAACGTATCGGCAATGCAGTTGTTTCGGGGCGAATTGTTCAGCCGCATGCAGCAGATTCTCAACGAATACGGGGTCGCCGCCAATCGCATCGAGATCGAATTGACCGAATCCATGCTGATGGCGAGCCCAGAACAAAGTATCGCTACCCTCACCCAGATCCGGGCTTTGGGAGTACACATCGCGGTCGACGATTTCGGCACCGGTTATTCGTCGCTGGCCTACCTGAAGCGGCTGCCGATCAACAGCTTGAAGATCGATCAAACCTTCGTTGCCGACCTGACCATCGACCCCGATGACGAGACCATCATCGCCACCGTCATCATGATGGCGCATTCGCTGGGGCTCAACGTCATCGCCGAGGGCGTGGAAACAGCAGAACAAAAAGCGTTTCTGGCGGAGCAACAGTGCGACGAAATCCAGGGCCACCTGGTCGCCCAACCGCTGGACGCCAATCGCATGCTGCAATTTCTGATCGACCATCAACCGCGTCCGTCGGTGGCGCCGTGACCATGCGGTTGGCGAACGCCAACGCGGCGTCCCGGTGGCGACCGCTCAGCCGCCACGACGCGTTCGGCGCTGCGCCCCGGTCGCCCAAACCGATGCCAACGATTGACCGGCTGCACGGCTTCGCCTAAGGTTCACGCATGGACAACCCCTCGCCGCGAGAAGATTTGCAAATCATCGCCGGCCGCATCGATCAACTGGTCGTGCTGTGCGCTCGTCTGCAGGAAGAAAATCGCAGCCTGCGCACCAGCCAGGAAACGTTGGTCGCCGAACGCGCCAACCTGCTGACCAAAAACGAACAAGCGCGATCACGGGTGGAAGCGATGATCGCCCGCCTGCGCTCACTGGAGCAGAACGGATGAGTGCGAGCCCGGTTGCCGTGCACTTGCTCGACAAGGAATATCTGGTCGCCTGCAGCGCCGATGAGCGCCCCGGATTGTTGGCTGCCGCGGCGTTGCTCGACAGCAAAATGCGCGATGTGCGGCAAGCCGCCCGCAGTGCCGCGCTGGATCGGATCGCGGTGCTGGCAGCGTTGAATCTGGCGCACGAATTGCTGGCGATGCGTAGCACCAGCAACGCCGAAGACAGCGCTCTGCATCAAGAAGTACAGCGCATCCGCAACAAACTCGACAGCGCCATGCAAACCTTGTTGGTGCGCTGAAACGGCGCCAGCCGACACAGAAAAAATCAGCTCGTTGCGCGGCGATGTTCGCTGCTAGAATCAAGCGCGCACCGTTTCTGCCGCGTTCGACAGGCTGACCACTCATTTGCCTTGGCCCATAATTCGACCCCGGGATCGCAGTGTTGGCGGGTGCGCAAGTCCGTTACGAGCGGAAAGCCTAAAACGCCAACGAGCCTTCCCACCTGATCCACATGGATCAAGGTCGATGGTCAGCCAACGAACGCGGCGGTCGGTGCACTTTCTGGAATCCCCGATCATGCCCAACGACGATTCGCGGCAATCCCTGCGCGAGAGCCTGCGCGCCCGGCGTGCGGCGCTGTCACCGGCTGAGCGCCTGCACGCCGCCGCTGCGGTCGCCGCGCAGTTGGCCCGACTGCCGCTCCTGCATCGTGCCAGACGGGTGGCCATTTATTGGGCGGTCGCCGGCGAATTGCCCCTGCTCCATGTCACCAGCGCGTTGCAGTCGGCTGGCCAAGAAATCTACTTGCCGGTGGTGCTGGGCGACCGCCAACTCGCGTTCGCCCGCTGGCAAACCGGGGCCGAACTCAAACCCAATCGGTTTGGCATCCCCGAGCCGGTCGCGGCTGATCGGGTCGCGGCCGACACCTTGGATCTGGCGTTATTGCCCTTGCTCGCGTTCGACCGCAGCGGCCATCGCCTGGGTAGTGGCGGCGGTTACTACGACCGCAGTTTCGCGTTTTTGGCCAACCAGTCGCGCCCGGCGCGACCGCAGTTGATCGGCATTGCCTACGCGTTTCAAGAGTTGCCAGCGCTCACCGTGGCAGCCTGGGACATCGCCGTTGACTTCGTTGCCAGCGACCAGGAACTGATCGACTGCCACACCGGCCAACGCGCATGAAAGCACCCACCACCGCGGTCGGCAGCCAGCATTGGTTGTTCAAATCCGAACCTACCGAGTTTTCGATCGATGACTTGCAACGCGTCGGTCGGGAAGCGTGGACCGGCGTGCGCAATTATCAGGCGCGCAACTACATGCGCGATGCCATGCAGCTCGGCGATCTGGCGTTTTTTTATCACAGCAATTGCGCCGTGCCGGGCATCGTCGGCATCGGCCGAATCAGCCGAAAAGCCAGCGCCGATCCGACCCAGTTCGATCCGGACAGCGCCTACTACGACCCCAAAAGCCAGCCGGACCATCCGCGCTGGCAATGCGTGCAACTGGGCTTCGAACGCAAGCTGAAGCGCTGCATCAGCTTGCACGAGATCAGCCAGAAGGCCGCGGCATTGGGTAATCTGGCCTTGCTGCAGCGTGGCAATCGCTTGTCGATCTTGCCGGTGACAGCGCCGCAGTGGAACTTCATCCTGAGCCTGGAATAGGAGCCAGCCAAGGCG
Organism: Lysobacterales bacterium CG02_land_8_20_14_3_00_62_12; assembly: GCA_002785585.1. Classification (GTDB taxonomy): domain Bacteria; phylum Pseudomonadota; class Gammaproteobacteria; order Xanthomonadales; family Ahniellaceae; genus 0-14-3-00-62-12. Next base: position 3,072 of record PEUI01000381.1, on the reverse strand, counting down.
CAGAAGATCGAGCGCGACAACGCACCGGGCAGGAGTCGACAAGCCTTGGCGTGACTGCACAACGAAACCACCATAAAACCCAATGGAACTTGGCTGGGGCGCCGATAAATAAAGCGGTACGCGACCTGAAAAAGCACGGAGTTTCCTTCGAGGATGCCGAGCTTGTTTTTTTACGACACCGGGCGGATTGAATCTTCACAAAACGGCCGTTTTTCCAGGCTTGCAGAATGCTATCAGCTAGCGCATAGTGATTGCATTGAGGTCTAAAAGGACCGGGGGCCATCATGGCAAACCTTACGATTAGAAATTTGTCCGACGAGGTGCACCGCGCGCTTCGCGTGCGGGCGGCTCATCATGGCCGAAGCACCGAGGCTGAAATCCGCGACATTTTGGAAGGCGTGGTGAAGCCCGCGCAACGTATTCGCATGGGAGATGCCTTAGCCAAGATTGGCCGCAGCGTCGGCTTCACGGATGCCGAAGCCGAGCACATCAACCAGCTCCGTGACCAGACCCCGGCCGAACCGATGAGGTTTGAGTGATCGTTCTCGATACCAATGTTGTTTCCGAGGCGATGAAACCATCAGCCCACCCGGCCGTTCGGGACTGGCTGAATCGACAGGCAGCAGAAACGCTTTTCGTATCCAGCCTGACGCTGGCCGAGCTACTGTTTGGCATCAGTGCGATGCCGGCTGGTCGGCGCAAAGTCGCATTGGCCGACACGCTGGAAAGGTTGCTGGTGGAACTCTACCGTGGCCGCATCTTGCCGTTCGATGCCGACGCGGCACGAAGATATGCGCAGCTCGCCACCAAGGCCCGAGCGGCAGGGAAGGGATCCCCCACGCCAGATGGCTATATCGCTGCCATTGCCAGCGCCAAAGGGTTTATGGTCGGTACCCGCGACACCAGCCCTTTTGAAGCCGCAGGCGTCACCACGATCAACCCTTGGGATCGCCAATGACAAATAAGCAGGAGTAAACCTTGGACCGAACCGCGCAAAAAAAATTGGCCGGCTACGCCGCCCTGCAATTTGTCGAAGCTGGCAGCAGCATCGGTGTCGGCACCGGTTCGACGGTGGCCTGGTTTATCGAAGCGCTGGCGGCAAAACGCCACCACATCGAAGGCGCCGTATCCAGTTCCGACCAGAGCACCGCCCTGCTCCGGCAACACGGCATTCGGGTGCTCGATCTGAATGCCACCGGCGACCTGCCCTTGTACGTCGACGGTGCCGACGAATGCGACCCTTACAACCGCCTGATCAAGGGCGGCGGCGCCGCCCTGACCCGGGAGAAAATCATCGCCGCGGCGTCACGCCAATTTGTCTGTCTGATCGATGCCAGCAAACAGGTGGATCTGCTCGGCGCCTTTCCGTTGCCGGTGGAAGTGATCCCGATGGCGCGCAGCTACGTGGCGCGGCAAATCGTCAAGCG
>PEUI01000381.1:0-1638 GCA_002785585.1 Lysobacterales bacterium CG02_land_8_20_14_3_00_62_12 | reverse complement strand
CAACCGGTTTGGCGCGACGGCGTGGTCAGCGATAACGGCAACTGGATTCTGGACGTTCACCATCTGCGCATGGTCGATCCGGTCGCCCTGGAAGCCGAGCTCAATCAGATCGCTGGTGTCGTTGCCGTCGGGCTGTTCGCGGCGCGCAAGGCCGACGTGGTTTTGCTCGGCGACCAGATCCGGCCCAACCGGTTCTGATCGGCAACGACACGACCGCTCCGCCTCGCCCGGATAATCCGTCGCGACGCGCTCGTCCGGCTCGTTCGCCTGACTCAGGGCTTTTCCAACTGTTTGAGCATCGCCGCCAGCCCGCCCTGCAAGGCGACCGCATCAAAACCGACCTTGCTGAGGATGAACGCGGCGGCGGCACTGCGTTCGCCGGTGTTGCAGTAGATGATCAGCTTGCGGCCGCGATCCAGTTCGTCGATGCGGTCGCGCAGATCCAGCAGCGGAATATTCAGCGCGCCTTTGATGGCGCGTTCTTCAAACTCCTCGAGGCTGCGCACATCCAGCGTCATCGCCCCCTGTCGCACCAGAATACTGGCCTTGCCCGCGCTCACCCAATCCACCACCGGCGGCGTCAGGATCTCGGCAAAATCCTTGCTGGACAAGCGCATCAGCTTGCCATCGCTCATCATCGTGACGCTGGCATTGCGCACGCTCTTGGTCAGCAGCGCGTCTTCCCCAAAGGTATCGCCACGGAGCAAATAGGCGACGATCGCTTCGCCATCGCCACTTTGTTTGGAGACCGCTGCCCGGCCTTCCTTGATGACATAGAAATAGTCGGCCTCGTCGCCTTCGCGCAACACGCATTGGCCATTGACCACATAGACTTCTTGCAGGCGCTGGAACATGCGCTCGACCGCGCCGGTCGGCAATTTGTGCAGGGCGCGGTTTTGCAGCACCCGAAAGATCCAGCGATTGGCGCCGGGCTCGGCGTCGTAATGTTTGAACTCCGGGTTGCGCGACAACTGATCCCAGATCAGCACTTTCTCGGTGTAGCGTCGATCCAGCCGGATCAATTGCGCGCTCAAACTGGTCACCGTGGCGGTAAACCGGCGCGGTTGCAGATCGCCCAGGGCGTAGCGCCCTTGCAATGAACTGCCGTCGGTGGTTTTGATTTTGCCATCCGGGTATTCGCAACGCACCTCGCCGCTGAGCAGGTAAATCATTTGCTCGTCAACATCGCCAGCGCTGAACAATACCGTGCCTTTGCCGATGTCCTCGCTGATCGCCTCGCGGGCAAGTTGTTCGAGGCATTCGGGACGCAGCTTGTCGAGCGGATAGAAACTGGCAAGCGCACTGACCTCAACCGACATGGCGGGCTCCTTGAAGTGGATCAACAGCCTTGAGTGTAGCCCGGACCCGGAAGCGGAACGCGGCTTCCCGGAAAATCACTGCCCTTCCATCCGTCGACCGCATCCGACCAGTGCCGGTCAAGCCGCCGAACTGGCGGCGCCACTCTGCACGCACTCCATTTCGATCATCAAGTCATCCCGGCAAATATCGGCATGGAGGACCAGCAGCGGTACATCGCCAGTGATCGTTTCGTTGAGCTCGAGCAACACACTGGCGATATCGCTGGCGCGCCGCAAATAAACCTTGAGCAGGCTTTGCGGCCCCAGCGACGTCGAAAAG
>PEUI01000252.1 GCA_002785585.1 Lysobacterales bacterium CG02_land_8_20_14_3_00_62_12 | reverse complement strand
TATGTGACGCTTTGTGCAACGACGCAGGCGGGCGAAAGAACCAGCAAGATGGGTAAGTTATTTCTGCGCGACGCCTTAAGCCCGGCTTCGCTAAAGACGCTGCCGTCAAGCTGGCCGCAGCGCCGTGAGTAGGCTGCAAGGCGCAGCGTCGAGCGCGATTTATGCAGCGATGGAGCGCCAAGCAATTGACGCACTTCCTGAAGTCGCTATTCTGTACTCCCCCATGCATCACTTGGAACTTGGACATGAACATTCGTTTGCTGTCATTCATTGCTGCGTTTTCGCTGGCGTTCGCCGCTGTTGCGGCTTTCGCGTCCAACTCGGAAGACGACCTGCAGAGCTCCGTAATTGCGGATTCCACCGAGTATTTGACCGGCATACAGCGGACCGTGGAATTGGCGCTACGGGGTGAATATGGTCGCCTGCGGCGGGGTGCGGACCGTCGACTGCTGTCGGCACGTGACCGCATCGCGGGCTTGTTGAAGGGCCACCCCACCACTACTGAGTTGGGACCCAAGGACCGGATTGACTTGGTCAATGCCGAAGAAGTGATCAAGGCGATCATCAAGAACGATGACAAAGACCGCCTCGTTTGCAAGTATGAAGCGGCTACCGGTTCCCGGATGGCGACCAAGGAATGCCTGACCGTCGCCGAACGCGAAGCACGTGCGAAGCGGGCGCGCAGAAATACGATTGAAGCCAGGCAACACGTTTGCTATGTATCAGTCACAGGGGGCGAAGGACAAACTTGTATCAAGTAGCCGCGCTGATCCACTCTGCAAAGAGCGCAGTTTGCACTTGAGCCGACGATTACAGCAGCGACTTCAGTCGATACAGCGCTTCGAGGGCATCGCGGGGACTCAAAACGTCGGGGTCAATGGCGGCGAGCGCGCTGAGGGCGGCGGGACGGGTATCGAACAATCCGAATTGCTTTGGCACGCCGGGGGCATCGCTGAGAGTGGCTAGCAGCGGCTTGGATTCGGGACGATTTTCCAGCGCTTGAAGTTGCGCACGAGCGGCGGTAATGACCGCTCTGGGGACACCGGCAAGTGCGGCAACTTGCAGGCCGAAACTGCGGTCGGCGGGGCCTGCTTTCACCGCGTGCAAGAACACCAGTTCATCACCGTGTTCGACCGCGTCGAGGTGGACGTTGACGATGCCGTCGATGTTGTCGGCCAGTGCGGTCAGCTCAAAATAGTGCGTAGCAAACAAGGTGTAGGCGCGATTGCCGGTGGCCAGTTGCACGGCGATGGCGTGGGCCAAGGCGAGGCCGTCATAGGTGGAAGTGCCGCGGCCGACTTCGTCGATCAACACCAGGCTGGAAGCGCTGGCGTGGTGCAGGATGTTGGCGGTCTCGCTCATTTCGACCATGAAGGTGGATTGGCCGGCAGCCAGATCGTCGCCACTGCCAATGCGGGTGAAGATGCGGTCGATTGGCCCGATTCGGGCGCTCTCGGCGGGGACGAAACTGCCGATATGCGCGAGCAGTACGATCAACGCGGTCTGCCGCATGTAAGTGGACTTGCCGCCCATGTTGGGGCCGGTGATCAGCAGCATCCGGCGTTGCGGATCGAGCAGACAGTCATTCGGTTCGAACGGATGCGGTTGCACTGCTTCGACCACCGGATGACGGCCCTGGCGAATGTCGATGCCGGGGCGATCATCGAGCATGGGACGATTCCAGTTCAATGCCCGGGCGCGATCAGCGAGCGCGCTTAGCAGATCCAGTTCGGCCAGCGCCGCCGCCAGTGATTGCAGGCGCGCAAGCTCGCCCCCCAACTGATCGAGCAGCGATTCGTAGAGCCATTTCTCGCGCGTCAATGCGCGCTCGCGGGCGGACAACACCCGGTCCTCAAATGCTTTCAATTCGTCGGTGATGTAACGTTCGGCGCCCTTGATGGTTTGCCGACGGGTGTAGTGCAGTGGCGCCTTGTCGGCCTGGCCGTGGCCGATTTCAATGTAGTAGCCGTGAACGCGGTTGTAGCCGACCTTGAGCCCGGCGATGCCACTGGCCGCGCGTTCGCGGTTTTCCAGATCGAGCAAAAACTGGTCGGCGTGTTCGGACAACAATCGCAACTCGTCGAGTTCACTGTCGAAGCCCGGACGGATGCAGCCGCCGTCGCGGGCAACCACCGGTGGCTGGTCGACCAGCGCGCGTTCGAGCAGCGTCAACAGTTGCGGTGGCGCCTGCAGTTCGCCCGCCAGTTCGCCAAGGCGTGGGCTGTCGAGTGCCGCCAGCAGCGTGTGCAGGCGCGGCAGTTGCGCCAGCGCGGCGCGCAGCGTGCTCAAATCGCGCGGCCGGGCCGAACGCAAACCAATGCGGGCATTGATGCGCTCGCAGTCGCCGACACCGCGCAGGAGTTCGCGCAGGGCCGGATCGGCGCGGGCGTCGACCAGGCTTTCAATGGCCTGCTGGCGCAGCGCCAACAGCGGCCGCGAGCGCAACGGCCGTTGCAACCAACGCCGCAGCAGACGCGAACCCATCGGGTTGACGCAAGCGTCGATGATGCCGAACAAGCTGTGTTCGCTGCGGCCAGCGGCGTGGCTATCGAGTTCCAGGTTGCGCCGGGTAGCGGCATCCATCGCCACCGAGTCATCGACATTTTCTACGGTCAAGCCGTCAAACCGCGGTAGCGCACTGCGTTGGGTATCTTTGAGATAGGCGAGCAGGGCACCGGCGGCGCCCAGCGCCAGGGTTTGCTGATCGCAGTCGAAAGCGCTCAAGTCGCGGGTGCCGAACAAGGCGGCGAGTTCGCGACGTGCGGTGTCCAGATCAAAATGCCAAGGCGGTCGGCGGCGCAGACCGGGCAGGGTCTGCAAACACTTCGGCAGCGACTGGGCTTCATCGACCAAGGTCTCGACCGCAGCGAGGCGGGTGATTTCGGCCGCCAGTGCCTCGGCGTTGACGACTTCGAGCAAGACAAAACGCCCGGCGGCGACATCGGCGTAGGCCAGTCCAAAGCCGCCATCGCCCGCCAGCACAGCGAGCAGCAAATTGTCGCGACGTTCTTCGAGCAGACTTTCGTCGGTAACGGTGCCGGGGGTGATGACGCGCACGACGCGGCGTTCGACCAGACCCTTGGCGAGTGCGGGGTCACCGATTTGCTCGCAGATGGCGACCGATTCGCCGAGCCTGAGCAACTTGCCGAGATAGGACTCGATGGCGTGATAGGGCACCCCCGCCATCGGAATCGGCGCGCCCGCCGACTGGCCGCGCTGGGTCAGCGTGACATCGAGCAGCCGCGCCGCTTTGCGCGCGTCGTCGTAGAACAGCTCGTAAAAATCGCCCATGCGAAACAACAGCAACGTCTCCGGAAACTCGGCCTTGGCGCGCAGGTATTGACGCATCAGCGGCGTGTGCGCGGCAAATTCGGTGGGGTCGGCGTTGGCAATGGACACGGTGCGGCCAGAGTTCGATGGGGTGACGGGCAAGGAGCGCGGCCGATCTTTATACGGCGTGGCGCGGCGTTTGGATAGTGCAAGACGTGCCCAGCATAGCGACCGGCGGTTTCGACCAGTGGCTGACAAACGAGCCGATCCGCCAGCGCCAAAGCGCTGACTTGCGGCCGCCCTGCGCTGGCAAAAACCGACCGTGGGGTGGGTGACAATCCACCGAAACTGGCGCCCGCAAATTGGCCGGTTGCGGTCGCCCTGCATTTGGGTGTTGCCGGACTTCCACCAATGATGTAATAATGCGCTATCACATTGGTTTGGAGCTGTTATGGCGTCGGTTGCTACCTCGATTGCGGTACCCACAGCGTTTTTGCGTGGCGCTGATTTGGGTGCGTTGTGTGCCGCGCTGGTGCCAATCTGGGCGAAGCGGTCGCGGCCACTCCGCTGGCAATCGGCGCCGCTGCCGCCAGCGAACGGCGTTCGCCGATGAAGCGGCGGGCACTGTCGCTGGATGCCACGGCGGAGATTCCGGCACACAGCCTGGCGCACGCTTTTCTCAAATTGCGGACCGCAGCAGAGGTGCAAAAGCTGTTGGTGGACCTGTGCACACCGGCCGAGTTGGAGGCGCTCACCGACCGTTGGCGGGTGGTGCCGCACTTGTTGCAGACGCAGCCCTATCGAGAAATCCATGAGCAGACCGCCGTCAGCGTCACCACGATCGGTCGCGTCGCGCGCTGTTTGCTGGTGGGGGCAGGTGGCTATCGGTTGGCGGCCAATCGCCTGGGTGTCAAATCAACCGAAGCCAAACCGTTGGCTGCGCGACGCAGCGGCGCTGGCAAACGCACGACTACCACTCCAAAACCGACACGGCGTCGATCCAGCCAGGGAAAGCAAAAATGAAAACGCGTGATCGCCTGCGTATTGCGGTGCAGAAGTCCGGTCGGCTGTCGGAGGCTTCGCAGAGTTTGTTGCAGCAGTGCGGGCTGGATTTTCGGCAAAGTCGCGACAAGCTGTTTTGTTTCGGTGAGACCCATCCGGTGGATCTGTTGCTGGTGCGCGATGACGATATTCCCGGGTTGATCGCCGACGGTGTTTGCGACCTGGGCTTTGTCGGCCTGAACGTGCTGGAAGAACAACAGTTGGAGCAGATCGCGCAGGCCGGCAGCAGTCGTCTGCACAGCCTGCGTCGGCTCGGTTATGGCGGCTGTCGATTGTCGATTGCCCTGCCGCAGGAAGAAGTCTTTGCCGGTCCGGAAAGCCTGCGCGGTCGCCGCATCGCGACCAGCTATCCGCGCCTGCTGGCGCGTTATCTGAGCGACCAGCGGGTTACCGCGGAGATCGTCGTGTTGTCGGGCTCGGTAGAAATTGCGCCGCGTTTGGGCAGCGCCGATGTGATCTGCGACCTGGTTTCTTCGGGCGCGACTCTGGTCGCCAACCAATTGAAGGAAGCGGTGGCGATTTTGCAAAGCGAAGCGGTATTGGCGGCTGCCACCACGGTGTTTCTGGATGCGCGCCAGCCGATGTTGGAGTTGCTGCTGCGGCGACTCGATGGCGTGTTGGCGGTGCGCGAGACCAGGCTGCTGTTGCTGCGGTCGGCGCGTTCGCAACTGGCGCAGGTGCAGGCGGCGCTGCCGACGGCGGCGTTGACCACGGTGCTCGGCATCGATGACCAGGCCGACAGCGTTGCTTTGCAAGTGTTGGTGTCGGGAGGTTTTGGCTGGGCCGATCTGGAAGCGATCCAGCACGCCGGGGCGACCCAGTTGGTGGTGCTGCCGGTGGCGAGGATGCTGGCATGATCGTGCTCGATTGGGCGGCCTTGAGCGCAGCCGAAAAAGCCGAGTCGCTGCGGCGTCCGGTGCAGCGCCGCCAGGCCGAAGTCGCCGCCGATGTGGTGCGCATCATCGAGCAAGTGCGTGCCGATGGCGATTCCACGCTGCGCGCATTGACCCGCCGTTTCGACGGTGTCGAACTCGCCGATTTGCAGGTGAGCCCTGCCGAAATCGCCCAGGCTTGCGCGCACTTGCCCAGTGACTTGAAGGCCGCGATTGGCGAGGCTTACCAACGCATCCGGGCGTTTCACGAGGCGGCACTGCCACCGTCGGTGGCGCTGGAAACCGCGCCGGGGGTGCATTGCGAGCGCATCACCCGGGCGATTGCCAACGTCGGTCTGTACGTGCCCGCGGGCTCGGCGCCGTTGCCATCCACCGCCCTGATGCTCGGCGTGCCGGCGCAAATCGCCGCTTGTGCGCAAGTGGTGTTGTGTTCACCGGCGCAGGCCGATGGCCAAGTCGATGCCAGCGTGCTGTACGTCGCGCAGCTTTGCGGAATCCAGAAAATCTTCAAATTGGGCGGCGCCCAGGCGATTGCCGCGATGGCTTATGGCACTGCCAGCGTGCCGCGCTGCGACAAGATTTTTGGTCCCGGCAATGCTTGGGTGACGGCGGCAAAATTGGCGGTCGCGGCGGATTCCGAAGGCGCGGCGATCGACCTGCCGGCGGGGCCGTCGGAGTTGCTGGTGATCGCCGACGACCGTTGCGTGCCCGCGTTCGTGGCGGCCGATCTGTTATCGCAGGCCGAGCACGGGCCGGATTCTCAAGTCATGCTGTTGGCCACATCCAACGCCATCATCGAACGTGTGCAGGCGGCCATGCTCGAGCAGCTCAGCCGATTGCCGCGCGCGGCGATTGCCGAGCAGGCGCTGGCCAACAGTCGGGCGATTGTGCTGACTTCGGTGGCCGAGGCGATCGACTTGGCCAATCGGTATGCGCCGGAACATCTGATTTTGGCGGTGGACCAGGCCCGCGCCTGGCTGCCCCGGGTGCAGAGCGCTGGCTCGGTGTTTCTCGGTAATTTTGCGCCGGAAGCGATTGGTGATTACTGTAGTGGCACCAACCATGTACTGCCCACTTACGGCGCGGCGCGCGCCTACAGCGGGGTTTCGGTGCAGAGCTTTCTCACCTTCATTACCGTGCAGGAATTGAGCCGCGACGGACTCTTGGCGATTGGTCCGTGCGCGATCCGCTTGGCCGAGGCCGAACACCTGCACGCGCACGCCCAAGCCATCGCCATCCGGCTGGAGTCGCCGCGATGAGTGTGCTCGATCTGGCGCGCGCCGATCTGCGCCATCTCAGCGGCTATTCGTCGGCGCGCATGGAGGCCAGTGGCGGCGATATTTGGCTCAATGCCAATGAGTCGCCGTGGCCGAATGCGGGTGTCGCAGCGGCGCTCAATCGCTACCCGGAACCGCAGCCGGTCGCCTTGATCGAAGCGCTGGCGGCGTTTTACCAGGTGTCGGCGGATCGGGTTTTTGTCGGGCGCGGCAGCGACGAGCCGATCGACTTGCTGACGCGGGCGTTTTGCCGCGCCGGTCAGGATCAGGTGATCGTCAGCCCACCGACCTTCGGCATGTACGCGATGGCGGCGCGGGTGCAGGGCGCCACCGTGTGTGCGCTGCCGTTGTTGGCGGCGCATGGTTTTGCCTATGATTTTGCTGGCGTGCGGGCTGCGGTCTCTGCCGCGACCCGACTGGTCTATGCCTGCACGCCGAACAATCCCACCGGCAATGGTTTGCCGGTAGCCGACCTGCTTGACCTGGCCTCGGCGCTGCGGGATCGCGCCGTGTTGGTGGTCGATGAGGCGTACATTGATTATGCCGAGGGACCGAGCCTGATCGCGGCGCTGCCGCGCTTTGACCATTTGGTCGTGCTGCGGACCTTGTCCAAGGCGCATGGTTTGGCGGCGGCGCGGATTGGCGTTGCGCTTGCCGATCCGGCGGTGATTGATTTGCTACGCCGGATCATGCCGCCCTATCCGTTGCCCAGTCCCTGCGTGGCGGCGGCGTTGCAGGCGCTGTCGGCACCGGCGTTGGCGGCGACGCGGGCGCATGTTCAGATCATTCGCAGCGAGCGTGCGTTGTTGGCAGCCGCGCTGGCCGCACGCGACGACGTGCGCGCGGTGCTGCCGTCGCAGGCGAATTTCGTCACCGTGCGCTGGCGCGATGCCGAAGCCGTATACGCGCATTTGCAGGTGCACGGCATCCTGGTCCGCAGCCTGCGCCGCTATCCCGGACTCGAAGATGCCTTGCGCATTTCGGTCGGCAGTCCGCTGGAAAATCGGCGCCTGCTGGCAACCTTGGCAGCGCGGGTGGTGCCTTCATGAAGGCGCTGAAGAAAATATTGTTTGTTGATCGCGATGGCACCTTGATCGAAGAGCCGGCCGATCAGCAGATCGATGCGCTGACGAAATTGCGTTTGCTGCCCGGGGTCATTCCGGCGCTGTTGAAACTATCCGCCGCGGGCTATCGCCTGGTGATGGTGAGCAATCAGGACGGCCTCGGCAGCGCCAGCTTTCCGACCGCCGCTTTCGAACTGCCGCAGTATTTTTTGCTGGATCTGCTGGCGTCGCAGGGGATTACCTTCGATGCCATCCACATCGACCCGCATTTCGAACACGAGAACGCGCCGACGCGCAAACCTGGCATCGGCATGTTGCTCGACTATCTGCGTGCTGGCGATCTGGATTTTGCCCGCAGCGCGGTCATCGGTGATCGCGAAACCGATCTGCAACTGGCGCGCAATCTCGGCGTGCGCGGCTTTCGGTTAGGCCCGGATCAATGGAATTGGCAACAGATCGCGCACCTGCTGGTCGATCAGCCGCGCACTGCCCAGGTCGAGCGGGTGACCAGCGAAACCCGGATCAAGGTCAGCGTCGATCTGGATCGGGAAGCCCCGGCCGAAGTCGCCACCGGCATTGGTTTTTTCGATCACATGCTGGAGCAGCTCGGTCGCCATGGTGGCTTTGCACTGACGCTGGTGTGCGCGGGCGACCCCCAGATCGATGACCACCACAGCGTCGAAGACTGCGGTCTGGCCTTGGGTTCGGCGCTGCGCCAAGCCCTTGGCGATAAACGCGGTATCGCGCGCTACGGCTTTACCTTGCCGATGGACGAGGCGCTGGCGGAAGCCGTATTGGATCTGTCCGGTCGCGCGCTGTTGGTTTTTGATGGCCACTTCGAGCGGCCGATGATCGGCGAACTCGCCACCGAAATGGTGCCGCATTTTTTTCGTTCGCTGTGCGATGGGTTGGGGGCCAATCTGCATCTCAAGGTGCGTGGTGACAACACCCATCACCAGATCGAGGCCTGTTTCAAAGTGGTCGCCCGCGCCTTGGGCTTGGCCATGCGCCGGGTCGGCGAGGGCGTTCCCAGCACCAAAGGCTCGCTATGAACGCGCGGCGGTCACCGCTTGATGTGGTGCTGATCGATGGTGGCGGTAGCAATATCGCTTCGGTGCAGGCGGCGTTTGCGCGCAGGGGCGTCAACGCTGAACTGAGCCGCGACCACGAGCGCATCGGTCGCGCCAGTCATGTGGTTTTGCCAGGCGTCGGCGCGGCGGCACCGGCCATGCAGCGGTTGCGCGCGCTCGGGCTGGATCGGTTGATTCCGACGCTCACGCAACCGCTGCTCGGGGTTTGCCTGGGCATGCAATTGCTGTTTACCTCGTCTGAAGAATCGAATACCGCCTGCCTCGGGCTGATCCCGGGTCGCGTGCAGCGCTTGCTCGAAGCCGATTGTGGGCGGGTGCCGCACATCGGTTGGAATCAACTGCAAGCGCTCACCGATGCGCCGCTGCTGGCCGGTTTGGAGGCGGCGGCTTATGCCTACTTTGTGCATAGCTATGTGGCCCCGGTTGGCCCGGCAACGGTGGCGACTTGCGACTACGGCGGTGCTTTTTCGGCGGTGGTCTCGTGGCGCAATTTTCATGGCGTGCAGTTTCATCCCGAGCGCTCGGCGGCGGTCGGTGCCCGCATTCTGGCTAATTTTCTGGAGCTGGCTTGATGATCCGGATTCCGGCCATTGACTTGCGTGACGGCCGCGTGGTGCGCCTGCGCCAAGGCGACTATTTGGCCGAGACGCGTTATCCGCAGGCGCCCTCGGCACTGGCGGCGGCGTACGCCGAAGCGGGTGCCCGCCATCTGCATGTGGTCGATCTGGATGCGGCGCGCGATGGTGGTGCTAGCCAACGCCAGTTGCTGGCCGGCATCGTTGCGGTGCCGGGACTTTCGGTGCAGGCCGGTGGTGGCGTGCGCCGTGCCGATGATGTGCAGGCGCTGCTCGATCTCGGCGTGGCGCGGGTGGTGATCGGCAGTGTCGCCGTGCGCGCGCCCGAGCAAGTCATTGCCTGGGCCGAACGCTTTGGCGCCGAACGCCTGGTGATTGCGCTGGATGCGCGCCGTGATGCCGACGCGGTCTGGCGATTGCCGGTGGCCGGTTGGACCGAAGCCAGCACGGTTGCGCTGCCATCACGATTGGCGCTGTACCTGAGCGCCGGTTTGCGCGATTTTCTGGTCACCGATATTGATCGCGACGGCATGTTGTCGGGGCCCAATCTGGATTTGTACGCGACCCTCGCAGCGCAGTTTCCACTGGCGCGCGTGCAGGCCTCCGGTGGCGTCGCCAGTGTTGCCGATGTGCGAGCGTTGGCAGCGCAAAAGTGCGCCGCGGTGATCATCGGTCGGGCCCTGCTCGAAGGCCGCTTCAGCATGACACAAGCGCTGACATGTTGACCCGGCGCATCATCCCCTGCCTGGACGTGCGCGATGGCAAAGTCGTCAAGGGCGTGCGTTTCCGCGACCACGTGGTGATCGGCGAGATTTTGGATCTGGCACTGCGCTACCGCGACCAGGGCGCCGACGAATTGGTGTTTTATGACATCAGCGCCAGCCCGCAAGGGCGACCGGCCGATGCGCAATGGGTGGAGCGGGTGGCACGTCAGATCGATATTCCGTTTTGCGTCGCTGGGGGCATTCGCAGTGTCGCCGATGCGCGGCGCATTCTGTTTGCCGGTGCCGACAAGATTTCGATCAACACCCCGGCGATCAGCAATCCACAACTGATCAACGATCTGGCCGAAGCGTTTGGCGTGCAATGCGTGGTCGTTGGCATCGACAGCCAGCGCGTCGCCGGCAGTTGGCAGGTGCACCAGTTCACCGGCGATCCTGACCGTTGCCACAGCGTGCCGCTGTCCACGCTGGACTGGGTGCAGGAAGTCGTGCAGCGGGGTGCCGGCGAGATTGTGCTCAACTGCATGAGTTTTGATGGCGTGCGCAACGGTTACGATATCGAGCAACTGCGCGCCGTGCGCGCGCTCTGCCCGGTGCCGCTGATTGCTTCGGGTGGTGCTGGCACGGTGCAGCACTTTCTGGACGTGTTCACCCAAGCCGATGTCGATGGCGCGCTCGCCGCCAGCGTGTTTCATCAGGGCTCGATCCCGATTGCCGAGCTGAAAGTTTTTTTACAACAACACGGAGTACCGATACGACCATGAGCCGCGTACCTGTCGATGTTGACAGCCTGGATTGGGACAAGGGTGACGGCCTGCTGCCGGTGATCGTGCAGGACGCCAGTAGCGCCCGCGTGCTGATGCTGGGCTACATGAATCGGGCCGCACTCGAACTCACCTTGAGCAGTGCGCGGGTGACATTTTTCAGTCGCCGCCGCGGCCAACTTTGGGTCAAAGGCGAAACTTCCGGCCACTTCCTGCAACTGGTCGATGTGCAGATCGACTGCGATCACGACAGTCTGCTGGTGTTGGCCCAGCCGGTTGGCCCGACTTGTCACCGCCAAACCGAGAGTTGTTTCGACCGCAGCGACGGCAGCACCAGTGCGGAACCCACGGCCAGCGAGTTGGCGCGGCTCGATGGCACCATCGGCGAACGCCTGCGCTTGCTGCCGGAAAAAAGTTACACGACCGAATTGATCCAGGCCGGACCACTCCGGGTGGCGCAAAAAGTCGGCGAGGAAGGCGTCGAAGTGGCGCTGGCCGGGGCCGCGCAATCGGTCGAACGGGTGGTCGCGGAATCAGCCGACCTGATCTATCACCTCGGCGTTTTGCTGCACCTGCGCGGCAGCTCGCTGGCGGCCGTGCTGGCCGAGCTCCGCGAGCGGCGGCTGGGCGCATGAACCGCAGTTGGCGCACGCTCGATGCGCAGCCAACGCGGATCATCGCGCATCGCGGCGCCTCTGGCCTGCGCCCCGAACACACCCTCGAAGGCTATCGCCTGGCAATCAGCCAGGGCGCCGATGTGATCGAACCCGACCTGGTGCCGAGCGCCGACGGCGTGCTATTCGCCCGCCACGAGCGCGTCTTGGGTCGCAGCACGGATATCGCCCAGCGGCCCGGTTTGGCAACGCGGGCGCGGGTCGATGCAGCGGGCGCGCACGAGTGGTTCGCCGAAGATCTGAGCAGCGCCGAGTTCGATCAGTTGCGCGCCCGGCAGCCGTTTCCGGGACGCGATCCCGGATTTGATCGACAGTTTGCGATTCCGCGATTCACCGAAATCCTCGCGCTCGCCCGCAGTCACTGGCGTCAGGGCCGTGTGCTCGGCGTCTATCCCGAAATCAAACATCCGCTGGAACTGTCCGCGCGCGGCATCGACAGCACCGCGCTGTTGATCGACTGCCTCCAGCAAGCCGCCTGCATCGGCGCCGCCAGCCCAGTCTGGGTGCAGTGCTTCGAATTGGCACCACTGGCGCGCGTTCACCAGGCCGGTGGCAACCCGGTGTTTGCGCTGTTCGAAGCCGACGCGATTGCGGGCTTGCCGTGGCTGCGCGCGCTGCACCGGCAAGCGCCTTGGCTGGCCGGCGTCGCGCTGCCCAAGTCCGCCGTGATCGGCGCGGCCGGTAACGGTGATTTGCTTGCCGCCGCGCACGAACTCGGCTGGCAAGTCCACCTCTGGACCCTGCGTGATGATTCCGTCATGGCCGACATGGCAACCGTGCAACAGGAATATCAAGCCCTGTTTGCCCTCGGCGCCGATGCCCTGTTTTGCGACTTCCCAGCCAGCGCCGTCGCCGCCTTGGCAGCATTCTGAATTGTGGCGCTTTCCTTTGGAGTGCGGCGGCTTGCCGCCGCTGTGCTCTGGTGATGTTTGCGGTGGATGCGCTGCGCTTATCCACCCTACAATTCAGCGCCAAGCGATTTGCCCTGATTTTTTAAGCCGCGCCGTTCCGGCTTTGGCAGCACCTTTTGCGGTAGCTTTTTTTGTGGAGCGGCGAGAAGCGTCGCGATTCTGCTTCGATAGCGCCATTGCGATGCTTCTCGTCGCTACTAACAATAGCCAGCACCGCCGTTGAGGAGCGCCGCTTGAAAAATACGGCGAGCTCCTGCAAGCTCATCGCCTGGTCGATGGTGTTGCACTTCAGGCTTGCCATTGCCCCATTCATTCAGCGTGAGGATTTCCGAACGAATGCCTGTCACCTCCTGTTTTTTTGGCATCTACATCCGCAGGTACCATGCTGACCACCCTCCCGCGCACTTCCACGCCGAATATCAGGGTAGCTAGGCCTTCGTTTCCATCGAAACCGGTTTGATCCTCGAAGGGCATCTTCCGGCCAAAGCTGCCCATATTGTGCGTGAATGGACTGCGGATCATCGGGGCGAACTCTTGGAAAACTGGACGCGTGCCCGCAACCTGGAACCCCTCATCCGTATTGCAGGAGCCGACAATGATCAAGCTTGTGAAGACCCAATACCTCAGCCCGGCGGTGTTGCGGCTCACCTTCTCGGATGGAACGCAAGGCGACTATGATTTTGCCCCGATGCTGGCAACGGCAACCGTGCTGACCCGGCCACTGCAAGACCCCGAATATTTCAAAAGCGGTTTCCTTGCGCTGGGTGCGCTGTGCTGGAAAAACGGGCTCGAATTCAACGCAGCCAGCCTGCACCAAGACCTGCACGCCGCCGGAAAGCTGGTTTCGGTGCAACAAGCCGCATGAAGTGCGTTGGCGGTCGAGTCACCGTCCCGCTGACGGATAACCGGCGCAGGATCTGATCCAGCCGACGATTTCTGCTTTCTGTCGTCTGTCGTCTGTCGTCTGTCGTCAGTCGTCAGTCGTCAGTCGTCAGTCGTCAGTCGTCAGTCGTCAGTCGTCAGTCGTCTGTCGTCTGTCGTCTGTCGTCTGTCGTCTGTCGTCTGTCCTCTGTCTTCTGGTCCATCAGGCGCGGCCAATCAGGTCGCGCCAGTGGGCGCGGGCGGCGGCGACGGTGCTGGCTGATTGTTGTGGGGTGAAGACTCGATCCAGCGGATAGGCGTGGCGCAGTTCGGCGAGGTCGGACCACAGGCCGACGCCGAGTCCGGCCAACATGGCGGCGCCGAGTGCGGTGGTTTCCAGCATGCGCGGGCGTAGCAAGGTCAGGCCGGATAGGTCGGCTTGCAGTTGCATCAGTAGATCGTTGGCGGCGGCACCGCCATCGACGCGGAGTTCGGTCAACGGCGCCCCGAGATCGGCGGCCATCGCGTCGAGGATGTCGCATTGGCTGTGGGCGATGCCTTCGAGTGCTGCGCGTGCCAGATGGGCGCGGGTCGTGCCGCGCGTCAGGCCGTGGATCATGCCGCGTGCGTCCGGTCGCCAATGCGGTGCGCCGAGGCCGGCGTGGGCCGGTACCAGGGTGACGCCGCCGCTGTCGGCGACACTGGCGGCGAGGGTTTCGACCTCGGCGGCCTGCTGGATCAGGCCCAGTCCATCGCGCAGCCAGGCGACCAGGGCACCAGCGACGAAGGCGCCACCTTCGAGCGCGAAGTGGGTCTCGTTGCCGATTTTCCAGGCGACCGTGGTGAGTAGACCGTGCTGGCTGCGACGCGCTTCGGTGCCGGTGTTGAGCAGCACAAAACTGCCGGTGCCGAAGGTGATCTTGGCTTGCCCGGCATCGAAGCAACCCTGACCAAACAACGCCGCTTGTTGATCCCCGGCGATGCCGGCAATCGGCAGGCCATCGGGTAATTCCGGCACGCCATGCACCTGCGCGCAGATGCCGGAGCTGGGCACGATGCGCGGCAGCGCGACGTCGCTGACGCCGAATCTGGCGGCGAGCAGCGGGCTCCAATCGCCGCTGGCAAGATCGAACAACAACGTGCGGCTGGCGTTGCTCGGGTCGGTCAGCGATTGCCCGGATAGTCGCCGCAGCAAATGGCTGTCGGCGGTGCCGAAGGCGAGCGCGCGGCCGGGATATTTTTGTCGCAGCCAGGCAATTTTGCTGGCCGAAAAATACGGATCGATCGGCAGACCGGTTCGGGCGCGGGTATCCGCCGAGAGCGATTTGAGCGCTTGGCACCAGTCGCTGCCGCGGCGGTCATGCCAGACGATGGCTGGTGCCACCAGCGCGCCGCTGTCGCGATCCCAGACGAAGGTGGTTTCGCGCTGATTGGTGATGCCGATGGCCGCCAGTCGCGCCGGATCGATGCCCTCGACAACCGTTGCCAGGGCGCGGCGCACGCTGCTCCAGATTTCATCGGCGTTGTGTTCGGCGAAGCCCGGTTGCGGCGCATATTGTGGAAACTCGACGCTGGCGCGGGCGAGCACCTGCAGATTGCGATCAATCAGCAGCGCGGTGTTGCCCGAAGTGCCTTGATCGATGCCGATCAGCAGATCGGCGCGATCGCTGGCGCGGTGGTGCGATGGTGCGTTGGCGTTGACCATGGCAGTTTCCCCGGCCGCTGCGGCAGCGGCTTAGGCGTCGCGCAGAAATAACTTGCGCAGATTGCGCCGGACTTTCGTTCGCCTGCAAGGCGCACAAAGTGGAGCATAGTCGGAC
>PEUI01000099.1 GCA_002785585.1 Lysobacterales bacterium CG02_land_8_20_14_3_00_62_12 | reverse complement strand
GCTCCCCTTTGTGCGCCTTGCAGGCGAACGAAAGTCCGGCGCAATCTGCGCAAGTTATTTCTGCGCGACGCCTAAGCGCTTGTGGAAAGCGCAGCTGGCGTTGTTTAGTCGGCCTGGCGTCGCAGAAACGCCGGTATGTCCAAATATTCAGGGCTCGACGATGGCTCGGCTACCGCCCGTGCGGTAGCCGAACGACTGCTCAAGGTCGTGCCTGCCGCCACCGCGGTTCTGGCCTGCGGTACCGGCTCGGCTTCGGTGGCCGCGGCCGGTCGCACCAGTTTGACTTGGCGGGGTAGGACGCTGGGATCACGGATCGCTTCGCGGGCGGGCAGACGCTGTACCGAATCGCCGCGGTTCAATCCGGTAGCGACCACGGTGACGCGAATTTCGTCGCTCATGTCCGGATCAAGGACGGTGCCCATGACGACGGTGGCGTCCTCGGCGGCGAACTCGGCGATGGTGCGCCCGACTTCGTCGAACTCGCGCATCGACAGGTTCATGCCGGCGGTGACATTGACCAGGATGCCGCAGGCACCGGCCAGGTTGATGTCATCGAGCAACGGATTGTTGATGGCGGCTTCGGTCGCGGCAACGGCGCGGTCATCGCCCTTGGCAGTGCCGGTACCCATCATCGCCATGCCCATTTCGCTCATCACCGTACGCACATCGGCAAAATCGACATTGATCAGCCCGGGCCGGGTAATCAAGTCGGCAATCCCCTGCACCGCGCCGAGCAAGACATCGTTGGCAGCGCGGAAGGCTTGCAGCAAGGAGACGTCGCGTCCGAGTTCGGAGATCAGCTTCTCGTTTGGGATGGTGATCAATGAATCGACGTGGGTGGATAGTGCCTTGATGCCTTCCTGCGCAATTTGCAGCCGTTTGCGGCCTTCGAACGGGAATGGTTTGGTGACCACGGCGACCGTGAGGATGCCCATTTCTCGCGCCAGTTGCGCCACCACCGGTGCCGCGCCAGTGCCGGTGCCGCCGCCCATGCCGGCGGTGATAAACACCATGTCGGCGCCGCTGAGCAGTTCGCGCAGACGCTCGCGGTCCTCCATGGCGGCCTGTTTGCCCACCTCAGGATTGGCTCCCGCGCCAAGCCCCTTGGTGACGTTGCCACCCAATTGCAGGGTGATTTTTGCCGGACAGTGGCGTAGCGCCTGGCTGTCGGTATTGGCACAGATAAAATCGACGCCGTCGACGCCGGCGTTGACCATGTGTGCGACCGCGTTGCCGCCGCCGCCGCCGATGCCGACAACCTTGATGACCGCGTTGGGTGCGGGTGCCTCGATGAACTCAAACATGCCCCTTCTCCTTGATGTTGTGCTGCTGGTTGAACCGCTGTTGTCATTCCGGACCTTGTGGCCGGTGGTTTGCCGATCCCTTCGGCGTGCTGCGACCGGTGTTGCCACCGGACCTTTCTTGACCGCGAGCACCGCCGTGCCCGCGGTTTTCTAGAAACTGCGTTTGAACCAAATACTGAGCTTGTCCCAGGCGCTGCCGACGGCATCGCCGGCGGCCACCGCGCGACCCTGGTTGATGCTTTGGCGGCTGCCATGCAGCAATAGACCGATGCCGGTGGCGTAGACCGGATTGGCGAGCAGGTCGCCGAGACCGGTGACGCCCTGCGGTATCGCCACCCGCACCGGCATGTGAAACATCTCTTCGGCGAGCTCGACCACGCCCTCCATCTTGGCGCCGCCGCCGGTCAGCACAATGCCCGCAGCCACCAACTCTTCGAGGCCGGAGCGGCGCAGTTCGGCTTGCACCATTTCAAACAATTCTTCGTAGCGTTTTTGCACGACGTCGGCGAGCATCTGGCGGCTGAGTCGGCGTGGCGGCCGATCCCCAACGCTGCTGACCTCGATGGTTTCTTCGGGCCGCGCCAATTGCGCCAAGGCACAGGCATAGCGCACCTTGATGTCCTCGGCGGAGGGCGTTGGCGTGCGGAACGCAAACGCGATGTCGTTGCTGACCTGATCGCCGCCGATGCCAAGCGAAGCGGTGTGGCGCATGGCGCCCTGGGTAAAGACGGTGATGTCGGTGGTGCCCGCACCGATATCGACCATGCACACCCCCAGGTCGCGTTCGTCCTTGGTCAATACCGCCTGGCTGGAGGCCAATTGCGCCGGAATCAGATCGTCCACTTTCAGGCCGCAGCGGGTAACGCACTTGCTGATGTTCTGGGTTGCCGACAACGCGCCGGTGATCACGTGGACGCGGGCTTCGAGGCGCACGCCGATCATGCCGACCGGGTGGCGGATGCCTTCTTGTTCGTCGATGACATATTCCTGCGGTTGCACATGCAGGATGCGCTGATCGGCCGGGATGGCGACAGCACGGGCGGCGTCGAGCACGCGCTCGACATCGCCTTCGGTGACCTCGCGATCACGGATGGCGACCACGCCTTCCGAGTTCAGGCTGCGAATATGGCTGCCGGAGATCGAGGCGTAGACCGAACTGATCGAGCAACCGGCCATCAATTCGGCGGCTTCGATCGCTCGCTGGATCGACTGCACCGTCGATTCGATATCGACGACGACGCCGCGTTTCAGCCCATTGGAGGCGTGGGTGCCCATGCCGATGACTTCGAGCGGCTGTCCGGGCTCGTATTCGCCAACGATGGCGGAAACGGTCTGGGTGCCGATATCGAGACCGACGATCAGCAGTTTGTCGGAGTGACGGCTCATACGGGATTGGCCTCGGTAGCAGTTACCCGCGCTGGGGTGGTGGTCGGCGCTGCGGATTCCGGGGCGGTCAGCGGCAACGGTGGTGCTGGCGCGCTCGGTAGCGGATCGTTCCAGCGCAGCGCAAAGCCATTGGCATAGCGCAGATCGGCACGCAGCAGGCGGCTCTGTTGGCTGCTCGGCAGTTCACGAAATACTTTGCTGAACTGGTGCAGGCGCTGGTCAACGTCGCGATTGCCCAGTACCACGCTGGCGCCTTGGGTGAGCGACAGGGTCCAGGCACCGCGAGCACTGAGTTCGGTGGCAAAGGGCTGCAAGCCGTTGCTGCGGAGGGCTTCCACGGCCGCCAGGTGAAAGGCAAAGACGCGTTGCTGGCTGCCATCCGGACCCGACAGGCGCGGCAGGTTGTCGGGCAGGCGGGCGGCGGTCACGGTGAACAACTCAGCGTTGGCGCTGAGCAGCCTTTGCTCGCGCCAGATCGCCACCGCACGGCGTTCGTACACGGTTACGTCGAGTCGGTCCGGCCAGGCCTTGCGGACTTCCGCCCGCTCGATCCAGGGCAGCGTTTGCAGTTGCGTCTGCACTTGCTTCAGGTCGATCGCGAAAAAGCCCTTGTTGACGGTTGGCAGGATGGCGCGACGCAATTCCTCGGCGCTGACCTGTTGAAACTCCGCGTGCAGACTCAGTTGTCGGATCGGCCAGCGCTCGGCGACGAACCAGCCCTGCAGCGCCGACAAAATCGGCAGCGCAATCAGCGCCAGCCCACCGATCCAGGCGATGACGCGATATCGGCGCTGTTGGTTCATGGCTGAACCTCGTCGAGGCTCTGTTCCAGAATGCGCCAGCACAGCTCCGGATAATCGATACCGATCTCTGCCGCCGCCTTGGGCACCAGCGAGTGGTCGGTCATGCCCGGGGCGGTGTTTACTTCCAGCAGCCACAGCCCAGCGTCGGCATCGCGCATCACGTCAACGCGCCCCCAGCCGCTGCCGCCAATCGCATCAAACGCCGCCAGCGCCAGCGCCTGTATCTCCGTTTCGGCGGCGCCGGTCAGGCCCGGACACAGGTATTGGGTGTCGTTGGCGCGATATTTGGCCTGGTAGTCGTAAAAGCCCTGGGCTGGCACGATCCGAATGCTGGGCAGTGCCTGTCGTCCGAGAATGCCGACGGTGTATTCGTCGCCGACAATCAATTGCTCGATCAGGATGTCACGGTCGTGAACGCGGGCGGCGGCGATGCCCGCCGCCAAGGCTTCGGCTTGATGGACCCGGGTGATGCCGACGGTGCTGCCCTCGTGGACCGGCTTGACGATCAGCGGCAAACCAACGGCCTTCAGGATGGCGTCGATATCGGCTGGGTGGCGGGCATCGACGGTGGCATAGCGTGGGGTCGGTAGTTTCAGTGTTTGCCAAACCTGCTTGCAGCGGATCTTGTCCATGCCGAGCGCCGAGCCGAGCACGCCGGAGCCGGTGTAGGGCACACCGAGTGCGCACAGGGCGCCCTGCAGCACCCCGTCTTCGCCACCGCGACCGTGCAGCACGTTGAACACGCGCGCGAAATGGCCGGCACGCAGGGCATCCAGCAGCGCCGGAATGCCATCGACCGGATGCGCATCGACGCCGCGTTGACACAGCGCCCGCAGCACACCAGCACCGCTGTTGAGCGACACTTCGCGCTCGGCCGAGTTGCCGCCCATGACGACAGCGACGCGGCCAAAGGTTCGGGGATCGCTCACTTTCATTGGGCGGCTCCAGGCAATTGATGGGCGCCACCCAGGTCACTGGCGACGGCGCCGATATCGCCGGCACCAGCGAGCAGAATGAAATCGCCCGGGCGTGCCAGCGGCGCCAGCGCCAACGGCAATTCGACTGCCGACTTGACCAGCACCGGATCGACCCGACCCCGCGAGCGCACCGCTCGCGCCAGGGCTTTGCCATCGGCGCCGGCAATCGCGGTTTCGCCGGCAGCGTAGACCTCGGTCAGCACCAACACATCAACATTGGAGAGTACCTCGGCAAACTCGTCGAGCAGGTCACGGGTGCGGGTGTAGCGGTGCGGTTGAAAGGCGAGCAGCAGGCGGCGCCCTGGCCAACCGCCACGGGCGGCGTCGATGATCGCCTTGAGTTCGCGCGGATGGTGGCCGTAATCGTCGACCAGCAGGGCGCTGCCACCGGCGACGGCAATTTCACCGTGCACATGAAAGCGCCGGCCAACGCCGCTGAACCGCGCCAGGGCAGCGCTGATCGCGGCATCACTGACGCCGAGTTGCCAGCCGATCGCGGCGGCCGCCAGCGCGTTCAACACATTGTGGCGGCCGGGCAGGGCGAGCGTGATCGGCAACGGCGCGGTGCGCCGTGGCAGCCACAAATTGAATTGCATGCTGGCGCCGTGCGCAGAAATATCGCTGGCGCGGACATCGGCATCGGGATGCTCGCCGTAACTCATCACGTTGCGCAGGGTGGCGGCGGCCAATTTGGCGGCCTCTGGATCATCCAGACAGAGCACGGCGAGGCCGTAAAACGGCAGCCGGTGCAGAAAATCGGCAAACGCCTTGCGCACCTGCTGAAAGTCGCCGCCATAATTTTCCAGATGGTCGGCGTCGATATTGGTAATCACCGCGAGCAGTGGATTCAACAACAGGAACGAGCCGTCGGATTCATCGGCTTCGGCCACCAGGTAGCGGCCATCGCCGAGGCGCGCGTTGCTGCCCGAACTGTTCAACCGGCCGCCGATGACGTAGGTCGGATCGAGTCCGCCTTCGGCCAACACGCTCGCCGTCAAACTGGTGGTGGTGGTCTTGCCGTGGGTGCCGGCGATGGCAATGCCGTGGCGAAAACGCATCAGCTCACCGAGCATTTCGGCGCGTGGTACCACCGGAATGTGGCGCGCTTGCGCGGCCTGGAGCTCCGGGTTGTCGGCCTTGATGGCGCTGGAGACCACCAGCACGTCGGCCTCGCCCAGGTGCGCCGCCGCGTGGCCGCGCTCGACGCGAATGCCGAGCTCGCGCAGGCGGGTGGTGGTCTCGCTTTCGCCGAGATCGGAGCCGGAGACTTCGAAGCCGAGGGTATGCAGCACCTCGGCGATGCCGCACATGCCGGTGCCGCCGATACCGACCAGATGGACGCGGCGGTAGACCTGCATCACATGCGGACTTTCACTAATACGGCGCAGGGTCATGCAGCCTCCAGACAGGCTTCGGCGACGCGTTCGGCGGCATCCGGTTTGGCCAACGCGCGGGCGGCTTGCGCCATCCGCAGACGGTGTTCGGGATCGTTGGCCAGCGCGGCGATCAGCGCCGCCAGGGCGTCGGCGTTCAGGCCGGACTCGGCCAACAGCAGTGCCGCGTCGGCGGCCACCAGAAAGCGCGCATTGGCGGTTTGATGGTCATCGACGGCGGCCGGAAATGGCACCAGGATCGACGCTACGCCGGCCGCACAGAGTTCGGCTAAGGTCAGCGCGCCGGCGCGACAAACCACCAGATCGGCCCAGCCATAGGCTTCCGCCATGTCGGCGATAAACGGTTCGATGCTGGCGGTAACTTTGGCCGACGCGTAATCGGCGCGGGTACGATCGAGTTGCCCGGCGCCGCACTGGTGGCGCACAGCAATCGCCAGCGCGCCGAGCTTGGCGAGCGCTGCCGGCACCGCCGTGTTGAG
Source organism: Lysobacterales bacterium CG02_land_8_20_14_3_00_62_12 (assembly GCA_002785585.1). Classification (GTDB taxonomy): domain Bacteria; phylum Pseudomonadota; class Gammaproteobacteria; order Xanthomonadales; family Ahniellaceae; genus 0-14-3-00-62-12. The sequence goes on along the minus strand of PEUI01000099.1, from coordinate 8,651 downwards.
CGCGCGCGCGCCCTGACTGCCACCGATCACCAGCAGGTGCAGCCCGGGGCCATGACCTGCCAGGCGTTCGTTTGGGCCGTCGATGGCGGCAATTTGACTGCGTACCGGATTGCCGACCCAGTCAGCACTTGGTCGCCCCGGGTGGTCCGGTGTCGCGGTCTGGTCGCCGTGGCGTGCCGGGAAAGCATCGGGAAATCCGCAGAGCACGCGTTTGGCCAGCCTGGCCAGCAAGCGATTGGTCAAACCCGGAATACGGTTCTGCTCATGCACCAACAACGGCACGCCGCTCAACCAGGCGGCCACACCGCCGGGACCGGCAGCGAAGCCACCAAAGCTGATGGCGGCGCGTGGCCGATGGCGCCTGACCACGCGCCGGGCCTGCCAGATGGCGCGTAGCACCCGGAACGGAGCGGCCAGCAGCGCCAGGCTGCCTTTGCCGCGCAGTCCGCTGATGGCGATGGTTTCCAGGCGCAGCCCGGCGGCCGGCACCAGACGGTTTTCCAGGCCGTGTTGTGAGCCCAACCAGACCACGCTGGCGCCGCGCCCGGTCAATGCCTGCGCCACCGCGATGCCCGGAAAAATATGGCCGCCGGTGCCGCCCGCCAGAATCAGAATGGGCGCCTCAGGGTGCATGTTCGCCCCCTTCTTCTGCGCCCGCGCTGATCTGGGCAATGCGTTCGGCGCGCGACCACTCGACGCTGACGCGCAACATCAAACCGATCGCGGCCACCGTCATCAGCAGGCTCGAACCGCCGGAGCTGATCAGGGGCAAGGTCAGCCCCTTGGTCGGCAGCAGGCCAAGGTTTACCCCAATCGATACCAGCGCCTGTACCGACAACCAAAGCGCCACGCCAAAGGCCAGGTAGCCGGCAAAAATCAGGCCACGATCAAGCGCGCGTTGACCGAGTACAAACAAGCGGCCGCAGAGCAGGGCGAAGCCGCCGATCACCAGGACGACGCCGACCAGTCCGAGTTCTTCGGCGATCACCGAGAAAATGAAATCGGTGTGGGCTTCGGGCAGATAAAAAAGTTTTTGCACGCTGGCGCCCAGGCCGACGCCAAACCATTCGCCGCGGCCCACCGCAATCAGCGCCTGGACCAATTGAAAGCCGTCGTTGAACGGGTCCTGCCAGGGATCGAGGAACGAAGTCAGGCGCCTGACGCGGTAGGATTCCGACAGCGCCGCCCAGGCCATTACCGGCGTCGTCAATGCCGCCATCGTGGTGAGATCGCGCACCCGGGCGCCGCCCAGCCAGACCATGCCGATGACGATCGCCAGAATCAGCAGGGCGCTGCCAAAGTCGGGTTGTTGCAGCAACAGCAAAACGATCAAACCGGCGATGCCCAGCGGTTTGAGGACGGCGAGCAAACGGTGCTGGATGGCGTCACCAAAACGCCGCAGATAGCTCGCCAGGTAGATGATCAACAGCAACTTGACCGCTTCCACCGCCTGGAAGCGGGAGATGCCCAGCGTCAACCAGCGGCGCGCGCCGTTGACGCGCACGCCAAAGCCGGGCAGAAATACCGCCAGCAGCAACAGAAACGCCAACAGCAGCAACACCCGGCTGTGGCGTTCCCAAAAGTCCAACGGCGTGCAGGCCGCAATCGCGCCGAGCACAGCGCCAGCGCCGAGGAAAATCAGATGCCGAAGCAGATAGTGGAACGGCGACAGACCGGCGCCTTCGGCCACGGCGATCGAACTCGACGCCACCATCACCACGCCAAAGGCCGCGAGCGCCAAAGCGACGCAGAGTAGCCAGGGATCGAATTGACCGCGCAATTGCTCGCGGCGCAATGCCTGTAGTGGTGAGGTCCAGGTGGTGGTCACGTCAGCGCACCTTCAGCGTTGCCAGGCCGAGCAACACCAGCACCACGCTGATGATCCAGAAGCGGACGATCACGCGCGGCTCCGGCCAGCCTTTCAATTCAAAGTGATGGTGGATCGGTGCCATCCGGAACACGCGCTTGCCGGTGAGCTTGAAACTGGCCACCTGGATCATCACCGACAGGGTTTCGATCACGAATACGCCACCCATCAGCACCAGCACCAGTTCCTGGCGCACGATCACCGCGATCACGCCCAGCGCCGCGCCCGCCGAAAGCGCGCCGACATCGCCCATGAACACCTGCGCCGGATAAGTGTTGAACCACAGAAAGCCGAGTCCGGCGCCACCCAAAGCGGCGCAGAAGATGGTGAGCTCGCCCGCCCCGGGGATCGAGGGCACGCCCAGATAGTGAGAGAACACGGCATTGCCGGCGACGTAAGCGAACACGCCGAGGGCGGCACTGACCAGCACAATCGGCATGATCGCCAGGCCGTCGAGGCCGTCGGTCAGGTTGACGGCGTTGGAAAAACCGACCATCCAAAAATACGCCACCACCACAAAGCCGAGCCCCAGCGGCCAGGCGAATTGCTTGAATAGCGGGAGGTAGAGCGTGGTGTTGGCGGCGACATCGGCGGTTTGATAAAGCACGATGGCAGCGATCAGGCCGCACAGCGACTGCAACAGATACTTCCAGCGCGCGGGCAGGCCACGGCTGTCTCTGAGCACCAGCTTGCGATAGTCATCGATGCCGCCGACCACACCAAAACTGGTCAGCACGAACAACACAATCCACACATAGCGATTGTGCAGGTCGGCCCACAGCAAAGTGGCGATCACCACCGCGAACAGGATCAACGCGCCGCCCATGGTCGGCGTGCCTGCTTTCGAAAAATGCGATTGCGGGCCGTCCTGACGAATGCTCTGGCCAACTTTGTACTGCGCCAACTTGCGGATCATCGCCGGTCCGACCAGCAGACAAACGGCGAGCGCCGTCAGCGCCGACAAGATCGCGCGCAGGGTCTGGTATTGGAACAGATGGAAACCGCTGAATAGCGGCTTCAACCAGGAAAACAGCTCAAGCAACATGGTCGCTACCTCCGTCTTGGATAGCGCCCAACGCGCGCACCACCCGATCCATGGCGCTGCCGCGCGAGCCTTTGATCAAGCAGGTGCCCTCGGCGGTCAGCTCGGTCTGCAAACGGGCGATCAGACTGGCTTGATCGGCAAAATGTTCGGCGCCGGCGCCGTAGCCGGCACAGGTGTGCAGCGATTCGCTACCGACCGCGAACAGCTGCTCGATGCCGCGACTGCGGGCATAAGCGCCGACTTCGTGGTGCAGCCGGGCGCTGTCGGCGCCGAGTTCGCGCATGTCGCCGAGGACCAGCCAACGTTGCCCCGGTGCCTGCGCCAGCGTATCGATGGCCGCTTGCATCGATCCCGGATTGGCGTTGTAACTGTCGTCGATCAGGGTGACGCCGTTGGCCAGGTGCAGCGTTTGCAGGCGCCCCGGCGTGGTGCTGGCGGTGGCCAAGCCCGCAGCCAGATCGGCCAATTCGGCGCCCGCGGCCAACGCCAGCGCGCAGGCGGCGAGCGCATTGCGGGCGTTGTGGCGACCGGGCAGCGGCAGTTCGACCGCAAACGCGCCGAGCGGTGTGCGAATCGCCAGCCGCTGCCGTTCCACGCTGGTGGCCAGCACTTGCCCCTGGATATCGGCGGGGTGATCGAGGGCAAACCGATAGATCGTGCGGTGGCCGCAGAGCCCGGCGAAATAGTCGGCGTAGGCGTCGTCGGCATTGATCACCGCGATGCCTGAATCCGGCAACATCGAATAGAGCGCGCCCTTGGTGCTGGCGACGCCATCAAGCGAGTGCAGACGTTCCAAATGCGCCGCAGCGACGTTGTTGACCAAGGCGACATCGGGGTGGGCGATGTTCGCCAGCACGGCGATGTCGTCCGGCTTGCCAGCCCCCATTTCAAACACCGCGAAGCGCGCCGAATCCGGCAGGGCGCAAACGCTGAGCGGCAGGCCGATCTCGTTGTTGAGATTGCCCGCCGAGGTGTGGCAGGGGCCGGCCAAAGTGAGGATCTGGCTGGTGAGATGCTTAACCGTGGTCTTGCCGCACGAGCCGGTGATGCCGACCACGCGCGCCGGACAGCACAGGCGCCAGCGGCGGGCGATGTCGGCGAGCGCTGCGGCGGTGTCCGCCACTTGCAGTTGCGGCAGGTCGCTGGCGACCGGGCGACTGACCAGCGCAGCACTGGCGCCGGCGGCCTGGGCCGCTGCCAAATAATCGTGGCCATCGACGCGGGCGCCAGCGATCGCCACAAACAGGTTGCCCGGCAGCAATTGTCGGCTGTCGATGCTGACGCCAGCGATCTCCACCTCGGCCAAATGTGGATCGTCGGCGTCGATCCGCAGCCCCAAGGCAGCGGCGATATCCAGTAAGCCGGCGCGAATCATGCGGCAGCCTCCAGGGCGGCGCGCGCCTCGGTCAGGTCATCGAAGGGATGTTTGATTCCGGACACTTCCTGGTAAGCCTCGTGGCCCTTGCCGGCGATCAACACGGTGTCGTTGGCGGCGGCCATCGCAATCGCCAAACGAATCGCTGCGCGGCGATCGCGTTGGATGTGAATGTGCGGCGCCGTCGGCATGCCGGTGAGGATTTCCTGCACGATCTGGTCACCACTTTCGGCGCGTGGGTTATCGTCGGTGACGATACAAAAGTCGGCCGCGCTGGCGCCGATGGCGCCCATCTGCGGCCGCTTGCCGCGGTCGCGTTCGCCGCCACAACCAAACACCAACAGCAGGCGGCCACGGGTGTGTTCGCGCAAACTGGCGAGGGCTTTGGCAAGCGCATCCGGGGTGTGCGCGTAGTCGATCACGATCAGTGGCGTGGTGGCGTTGCCGCCGAGGCGGGCCATCCGACCGGGCACCGGATCGAGCGCACAGAGCGCCGCCGCAATCGCCGTCGGCGGCCAGTCGAGCGCGCTCAAAATGCCGGCCACGGTCAGCAGGTTCGCGACGTTGAAACGTCCGAGCAGGCGGCTCTGCACCGGGTAGCGCTGGTTGCCGTGGCGCAGATCAAAAGCGCTACCGTGGGCGTCGCTGCGAATGCCCTCGGCGGCGAAAGTGGCGGCCGGATTGCCCGCAGTGCTGAGCGTGATCCGTCGCGCGCGGGTGATGCCGGCGGCCAAGGTCCGGCCGAACGCATCGTCGATATGGATCACCGCGCTGGCGAGGGCTGGCCAGTCGAACAACTTGGCTTTGGCGGCACCGTAGCTCGCCATGTCGCCGTGAAAATCAAGGTGGTCGCGGCTCAGGTTGGTGAACGCCGCGACGGTAAAGCGCAAGCCATCCACCCGCCCTTGCACCAAAGCGTGCGATGACACTTCCATCGCTACCCAATCGGCGCCACTGGCGCGCATCTCGGCAATCGCCGCGTGGGTGGCAAAGACATCCGGCGTGGTGCGCTCAGCGGCTTGCAACTGGCCAAACCGACCACTGCCGAGGGTGCCGATGCTGCCCACGGCCAAGCCGTTGGCATGCAATGCCTGGGTCAGCAATTGCACGCTGGAAGTCTTGCCGTTGGTGCCGGTGATGCCGATCAAGCCGGGGCGTGGTGCCTGGCTGCCATAGCAACGCTGCGCCAGTTTGCCCAGTTGGGCGCCGAGCTCGCTGCTGCCGATGGTGGGTACGCCAAGACCCGCCAGCAGGGCGCGGTCGGCCGTCGTGATCGGGGTTTCGTAGAGCACCGCCACGGCGCCGTTGCTGATCGCCTGGCGCGCAAACGCCAAACCGTGGTGCTGGCTGCCGACGCGGGCGACGAAGACCTGGCCCGCACGGATCGCACGGCTATCAAGGCCAAGCCCACGGATCGGCAGCTCCACCGGATCTGGCCACGGCAACAAACCATCAAGCAAGCTGGCCAAAGTGAGCGCGCTCATAGCGGTTCGCCCTCGGCGGCATTGGCGGCGGCCAGCGCCGCCAGATCGGCGGGCGCGGATTCACCGGCGGGCACCGGCACGCTGCCGGCGAGCAGACCCGGTTGCAGATCGTCGGGCGCGATATTGAGCTGGCGCATGGCCGCGCTCATCACTTTGCCGAAAACCGGCGCTGCGACCAGACCACCGTAATAAACGCTGCCGATGGGATCGTGGATCACGACGACGGCGGCGAGCCGTGGCCGCGATACCGGAATCAAGCCGGCAAAGACGCTGAGGTAGCGATTTCCGTAACCACCGACCGCCGATTTACGGGCGGTGCCGGTTTTGCCGGCCACGCGATAGTTGGTCACCCGGGCGCGAATCGCCGTGCCATCGGGGCCGGTGACGGTTTCCAACATGCCGAGCAAAGTCTTGGCAATGGCCGGGTCCAGCACCGGCTGCTCGCGCTCGGCCAATGGTGCGCCCTTGATAAAGGTCGGCGTATGCCGCACGCCGGCATTGGCCAGGGTGGCGTAGGCGGTGGCCAACTGCAGCGCGGTCACCGATAAGCCATAACCGTAAGACAGGGTCGCTTTTTCGACTTGACCCCAGCCCTTGGGCGCGGGCAGATTGCCGGTGACTTCGCCGGGAAATCCGGAGCCCGTGGTCAGACCAAAACCGAAGCGCTGAAACACGTCGTAAAAGTGATCGTCGTCAAGTGCCAACGCGATGCGGGTCGCGCCGACGTTGCTGGACTTGGTCAGCAGGCGGGTCAAATCGATCACCCCGTAGTCGTGAATATCGCGCACCAGATGGTTGCCGACGACCAGCGTGCCGGGGTGCGTGTTGATCTGGGTGGCGGTGGTGAAGCGGCCGCTTTCCAAACCGGCGGCGACGGTAAACGCCTTGATCACCGAGCCCGGTTCGAAGGTGTCGGTCACCGCGCGATTGCGCCGGTTGCCAGCGTCGCTTTGACTGCGTGCGTTCGGATTGAACGAAGGCGCGTTGACCATCGCCAGGATTTCGCCGGTGGCCACGTCCAGAATGACCATCGAGCCGCTTTGTGCGCCATATTCCAGAATGGCGGCCTTCAGCTCCCGATAGGCCAGATATTGCAAGCGCCGATCCAGCGAGAGTCGCAGCTCCTTGCCGGGTTCGGTAGCGCGCACTTCCTCGACGTTCTCGACGGTCTCGCCGCGTCGATCACGGATCACCCGTTTGCTGCCAGCGCTGCCGACCAGCCAGCGATCAAAGCCGTTTTCCAGCCCCTCGATACCGGCACCATCGACGTTGGTGGTACCGATCACATGCGCAAACACTTCGCCACCGGGGTAGTAGCGGCGGTATTCGCGCTGACCATTGAGGCCGGGCAATTTCAGCGCCAGCAGGCGTTCGGCTTGTTCCGGCGGTAGCAATCGGCGCAGATAGTAAAACTCTTTGCTGCGGTGCGATTGCAGATCGGCCTGAAGCGCCTTGAGCGATCGCCCGAGTGCCTGCGCCAGCGGTTGCAGATTGGCGCCCGCCGTCAACAGCGCTTTGGGTTCCGCCCAGAGCGAAATCATCGGCGTGGAAATGGCCAACGGCTCACCGCTGCGATCACTGATCATGCCGCGGGCGGCGGCGACCTTTACGTCGCGCAGAAAACGGGCATCGCCCTGGTCCTGATAAAAATCGCGGTGCAGCACTTGCATGCTGAAAGCGGTGCCGATCAAGCTCAGCGCACACAAAGCGAGCCCGCCCAGGGTCCATGGCAGACGGCGTTTGCTGACCATTTGGGCCGGGCGACGCGGGGCGTTCATGGCGCGCCTCGCTGGTGTTGGAGATGCCACCCGGTGGCGCGCAGCAGCGACCGCTGGCGGCAGCAGGCCGCCAACAGCGGCGCCGCAAATCGCCGACGCCCGCCCGCGAGCCCGCCGCTGGCACGGCCACGGCGCGGCCCGACTCCGGGCTTGACCGGCATCGGCAATTGGCCAAGTCGAAGCATCGGCTTGGGCTTGCTGGCGTGAGATCGCATCCCCCTCACGTCGGTGTCCTTGGTTGATTTCGGTCTACGTCGGGCGCTTCTTGTGAGCCCCTCGGCGTTGTTGTTTTGCTCAGGTAAAAAACGTCCTGAACGGTTGTTGCCACAGCCAGTCGGAAACCCCGACTCAGCGTCTGATCACCACGGTTTCTCCAGTGCCTGGAAACACCATGCCCAACTGGTTGCGCGCGACCTGCTCCAGCCGGTTGCTCTCAACCCAGGTGGCCTGCTCCAGTTGCAGGCGACCGAACTCGATATTCAACTCGTCGCGCTGGTTTTCCAGCGCCGACAAGGTGACGAACAAGCGTCGTGATTGCTGACGCTGATCGACCACCGCAATGCCACTGGCGACCACGCCGATCAGCAAGCCAAGACCGATCAATTCGCCGCCGCGCAGGCTCATGGCAGCCGCTCCGCTACTCGCAGCACGGCGCTGCGCGCGCGGCGATTGCGTGCGCTTTCGGCGGCATCGGCAAGCTTGGGAACCATCAGCACGCGCCAGCGTTTGGCGATCACCGGCGCCGGCGGCAGGTTGCGCCGCACTGGCGCTTGCGCGTCGTCACCGCGCATAAAGCGCTTGACCTGACGGTCTTCCAACGAATGAAAGCTGATTACCACCAGTCGTCCGCCGGGCTTGAGTACCTTGGCGCTGGCTTCGAGGCCACGCTCCAGATCCGGAAGCTCGCGGTTGACCTGCATCCGGATCGCTTGAAAACTGCGGGTTGCCGCGTGCTTGCCGGGCACGCCACGACCGATCGCAGCAACGATCACGTCGACCAGCGCCAAAGTGGTGGTGATCGGCGCCTGCTCACGGGCGGCGACAATGGCCCGGGCAATGCGACGACTGGCTTTTTCTTCGCCATAGGTCCACAACACCGTGG
>PEUI01000088.1:11415-14867 GCA_002785585.1 Lysobacterales bacterium CG02_land_8_20_14_3_00_62_12 | reverse complement strand
CATTCGCGGCGATCTTTTCTTTCGGCACGAACAAGGCATTTCCGACCACGGAACACACGGAATACACGGAAGAAAACCCAGAAAGCGTTTCGGTTTGTTCTTTTCCGTGTATTCCGTGTGTTCCGTGGTTAATCCATTCTTTCAACAGTCGAGCCGTCTCAGGTAAGTCGTTCTTCTCAATCGCCCGCCGCTGCGCCCCCAGCCCAAACCCATCGTTTTCCACCTTGAAAAACGCAATGCTGTCGCGCGCCCGAGCCTGTGACTTGTCGAGGATGAGAATGGAGGTCTTCACCCCGGAGTAGGGGTTGAAACAACCTGCCGGCAGGGAGACGACGGCGACGAGGGCGTTTTCGACGAGCATTTTGCGCAGGTCTTTGTAGGCGGTCTGGCTTTGGAAGATGATGCCTTCGGGAACGATGATGGCGGCGCGGCCGGTGGGCGTGAGGTGCTCGGCCATGTAGTCCACGAACAGGACTTCGCTGCGCTTGGCCTGGATGCCGAAGCGCTTGTGCGGCTTGATGCCGCCTTTCGGCGACATGAAGGGCGGGTTGGCGAGGATGACGTCGGCGAATTCGTTCCAGCGCTCATCACTGGTGAGGGTGTCGTACTCGAAGATGTGCGGATCGGTGAAGCCGTGCAGGTACAGATTCACCAGCGAGAGGCGAACCATGTCGGGCGAGATGTCGTAGCCCTTGAAGTTCTTGGCGAGGCGGCCTTTGTCGTCGGGCGTGAGCAGGTCGCCTCTGGCGACACCCTCACCCCGGCCCTCTCCCACTGGGAGAGGGAGGAGCGAAGCGAAGGGTGAGGGTTTTGAGGAATTTTTCCTCAAAATGTGCTTGTAGGCGGAGATGAGGAAGCCGGCGGTGCCGCAGGCGGGGTCGAGGATGGTTTCGTGTTTCTGCGGGGCTAGGACTTCGACCATGAAGTCGATGATGTGGCGCGGGGTGCGGAACTGGCCGGCATCGCCCTGGCTGCCCAGGACGCTGAGCAGATACTCGAAGGCGTCGCCGAGGCGCTCGCTGTGGTCGTAGCTGAACTCGTCGATGATCTTGAGAAAGGCCTTGAGCGTTTCTGGATCGCGGTAAGGCAGGTAGGCGTTCTTGAAGATGTCGCGAAACAGCGGCGGGATGCCGGGGTTCTCGGGCATCTTGGCAATGCCTTCGCCGTAGAGGCCGAGCATTTCGTGGCCTCCGAGGCTGCGATCCATGAGTTTTGCCCAGCCGTAGCGGGCGTAGTCGCCGGTGAAAAACTTGCGCTTGCCGCCGAATTCCTCGCTCTCGGCGTCCATGTCGTCCATGAACTTGTAGATCAGCGCGATGGTGATCTGCTCGACCTGGGATTTGGGGTCAGGCACTTTGCCGACGAGGATGTCGCGGGCGGTGTCGATGCGGCGTTTGGTTGCGGTGTCGAGCATTGAATATCCTTAAAACCTTGACCACGGAATACACTGAATACACGGAAAGATCACGTTTCTTGCCTTGCTTTTCCGTGTATTCAGTGTGTTCCGTGGTGAATGTATTGCCATGGTTCAGGCCGCGAACTGGTTCAAGGCGACGTAGTCCTTGATGTATTCGGGGACGAGCGTGCGGTAGCGCTGGGGCACGGCTCTGAAATCGTGGGTGTTGAAGTACGGGTTGGTGGCCAGATCAGTGAACTGCCTGCTGTCGATGATGTCGCGCACCCGGTTGCTGGTGACGTAGGCCTTGAAGTAGGTCTTGATGGCCGGGATGGCCGAGGGTGGCTCGGGTACGCGGTCGGCGACGAACTTGGAGAATTCCTCTTCCAGCAACTCATCCTTGGACTTGAAGCGCGGGATGAGGCCGAAGACCTTCTCCAGGATTTCGCGCAGGGTCAGGCGGCGGTCCACGGCGGCGGCTTTGCGCAGTTTGTCGAGGGTGTAGTACTCCTCGGGCTTGTCGAAGACTTCGCGGTTGACGTAGTCGATCACGCGGTCCCACTGCCCGGCCTCCACGGCGGCGGCAACGGTGTCGTCGGCGCGGACCACGTCTTCAAACTTCTCGAAGAACCTGCGGTCGATCTTCATGCCCTCGGCCGAGATTTCCTCGACGCGCATCGAAGCCAAGATGTCGTCGCCGAGGTGCTGGTAGCTGCCACCCACTTCCGCCGGCCCCTCATCGCCGCCGTGTTCGCTGCCCTTGCGCTTGGGCGGCGGCAGCTTCAGCACTTCGTCGTAGTTGAAGTCTTCTTCGAAGTATTCGCAGTTGGCGAAGAAGTCGAACAGCTTGAAGGCGGTCTTGATCGGCTGTTGCACGCCTTCCTTGAGGGTAGCGTCGAACAGCAGTTCGCGGAAGTCGTGCTTGCGGGTGCCACGGCCCTTGATCTGGATGAAGTCGGTGGGCGAGAAGATCGGGCGGAACAGACCGATGTTGAGGATGTCGGTGCAGTCGTAGCCGGTGGTCATCATGCCGACCGTCACGCAGATGCGCGCCTTGCTGGTCTTGTAGGTAGGGATGAAGTTGCCGGAGCCGAGCAGGTTGTTGTTGGCGAAGTTGATGGTGAACTGTTGGGCGTCGGCTATCTGGGAGGTGACCTGCACCGCGAAGTCGGACTGGTACTTGCCCGGGAACATGCGGTCGGCCATTTGGTTGAGTATCTGCGCCAGCTTGGCGGCGTGGTTCTGGCTGACGGCAAAGATGATCGATTTGCCGATCTCGCTGCTGACCGGGTCGCGCAGCGCGTTTTCCAGAAACGTCTTGCACAGGAGCTGGTTGGTGGTGTCGGCGAAGAAACGCTTCTCGAACTCGCGCTGCTTGAAGGCCTGCTGCTGGTCCTCGCCGGTGTCATCGGTGAACGAGACGACGAATCCCTCTTCGGAGAGCAGCGTGGTGGTGACCTCGGTGCGGGCGTCGACCACGGTCGGGTTGATCAGGTAGCCTTCCTTCACGCCATCGAGCAAGGAGTAGCGGTAGGTTGGCTGGCTGTTCTCGCAGCCGAAGGTGCGGTAGGTGTCGAGCAGCAGACGACGTTCAGCCTCGCGCGGGTCGCGGGTGCCCGGCTTTGAGCTGTCAAACCGGCGCAGGTAATCGCGCGGTGTGGCGGTGAGGCCCAACTTGTAGCCGATGAAGTAGTCGAACACCGCACGGGCGTTGCCACCGATCGAGCGGTGCGCTTCGTCGGAGATGACCAGATCGAAGTCGGTCGGCGAGAACAGCTTCTGGTATTTGTTGTTGAACAGCAGGGATTGCACGGTGGTGACGACGATCTCGGCGCGGCGCCAATCGTCCCGGTTCTCCTTGTAGATCACAGTCTGATAGTCGGCCGACAGCACCGTAGCGAAGGACTTCTTGGCCTGATCCTCCAGTTCAAGGCGATCCACGAGGAACAGCACGCGCCGCACGTTGCCGGATCGGAGAAACAGCTTGATGACGGCGGCGGCGGTCAGGGTCTTGCCAGTGCCTGTGGCCATCTCGAACAGGAAACGATCCTTGCCG
>PEUI01000088.1:0-11358 GCA_002785585.1 Lysobacterales bacterium CG02_land_8_20_14_3_00_62_12 | reverse complement strand
CGCAGTTTGTTGGTCTGGATGTATCCGGGGCGCTCCGCTTCGTTTTGCCAAGCGGCAACGGACGCGTAATTCGGGCGCTGGCTGCGAACGATGTAGTCCTCACCGACCTGCTCTTCGATCAGTCGCTGCGGATTGGGTGTGACCTTCTGGTAACCGGTGACCGAGTCCGGCGTCGGAAACGAAGTGATGACGTAGGGGCTGCCGCGTTCGAGGTCCCAGAAATAGTGCAGGTTGCCGTTGGAAAGAATGACGAAGCGGCAGCTCTGCGACTTGGCGTATTTGCGCGCCTGCTCTTTGCCGACGAGCGGATTCTTGCTCTCCGATTTTGCCTCCAGCACCAGCAGCGGGAAGCCCCTGGCATCCAGCAGCAGGAAGTCGACGAAGCCCTTCGTGGCTTTCTCGAAGTTGATGCCGAACGCATCCAGCGCCGCTGGCTGGAGGGTGACACTGGGTTCGAGACAAATATTGGCGGGCGTGTCGCCGCGCCGAAAAAATCGCCAACCAGCCGCTTCGAGCAACTGATTGATCTTGATGCGGGCGGTGGCTTCCTTGTCGGGCACTGCGATTCCCCTATCATCCTCAACCAATCTGGCTTCAGCACCCGGATCCAAGTCGGCAACGCCAGTCTAGGCTAGCAAAACCGCACCCGGTGCGCGGATCGCTGGCGATAACTATAGCGCGTGGCTGGTGGATAATCGCTGATCGTTGGCCTGAACGGCGGAGACTACGGATGCAGAAGACCATCCTCATTGTGCTGCTTGTCGCTGCTGCAACTGGTCTGCGTGCTGGTGCAGCAGATCGAGATCCCAAAGAGGCAGGAATGTCTGGCCGATGGGAACCGCCTTCAGGGCTGATGCAAGTGCCAATCTGGCCGAATGGCGCCCCGGATATGACCGAACGCTCACCAGCTGTTGAGCAGGTTTTTGGGGTTGAGAAGACGCCGGGACATCGCTACACAGCGGTCGCCAACGTCACGACGCCGACGATAACGGTCTACGCTCCAAAGGGACGGAACACCGGTGTATCCATGTTGGTTTTTCCTGGCGGAGGATTCCAAATCTTGGCGATGGACATTGAAGGCACTGAAGTTTGCGACTGGATTTCAGCCAAAGGCATGACCTGTGTTCTGCTCAAGTATCGCGTCCCCAAGAGCAACCACTATTGGGACAAAGACTGTAAGTGCCACATCACGCCAACCGTCGCCTGGACGCTTCAAGACGCGCAAAGGGCGATCAGACTGGTTCGGGCCAAAGCCAAGGAATGGCAGATCGATTCCCACAAGATCGGCGTGATCGGCTTCTCGGCGGGCGGCTATCTGGTCGCGCAAACCAGCAACATCTTCGGCGCCACTTATGAGCGGGTGGATGAAGCCGACGAACTGAGCAGTCGCCCTGACTTTGCTGTGGCACTTTACCCAGGTCATTTATGTCGCGCTGGTGACACCTTGGATACGAGCATCCAGGTGACCCCGCAGACCCCGCCCACCTTCGTGCTCCAGGCGTGGGACGACCCGGTCGATAAGGTCTGCAACAGCACGCTTTACATCCGAGCACTAGCGGCTGCCGGCGTCCCGGCAGAGGTCCATCTTTTTCTCAAGGGTGGGCACGCCTTCGGCCTGAGGCCGAGTGCGCATCCAGTTTCCTCGTGGCCCGCGCTCGTTGAAAATTGGCTGATTGAAATCAACATGCTGCCACCGCTGACCCGGTGAAACGAATGAAGCCTAACCAATCGCTCAAGCGGAGCGCCAACAGCAGCCGAAGCCAACGGCGCCCGTTTCAGTCAACATCTTTCTGGCCAACGTCAAACGCGCGATCAGTGGCCGCTGCGCATTCCTGGTCAACCAAACCGGTTCAAGAACAAGCGCCCACAGCTACCGCCGATGCCGACCGCCGCCTGCATCAACCCACCACCACAGGAGAAAAACTCGACCAGCAAACGCGTAGCCAGCACACTAATTTAATGACTCCGGGTGTCGCAAAATCATTGACACGTTCCGCGCGATGCTGCCGGCAAGCACAAAAACCAAAGCTGCGCGCATGGTTCGCACCCACATCATTGCATTCATTTCGAAAGCTCCTTGGCAGGGGGTAATCACCGTGCAGGTTGGTCTTGTGGAAGCAAGCAAGGCCAAGGCGCAGGACTAACAGCGCGCGCATTCTGCGGCCGCGTCAATGCGTGCGCGAAGCACCAAATGCAGATGAACAGTCCGTCAGATTCGCATTCTCAGCAGGTTTTCGTTGAGCGGAGCGCGCCAGGCTTTTTCACCATGGCCAGGCACCATGCTGGTGCCGTAGTGAATAGCTCACCCGTGCGTTCAAACGCCGAGGCAATCACCAGATAGTGCCTTTCCTGATCGGTGGTTGGGCACGGATTGCTGCGGGCGCTCATCGCAACTGGCTGTCCTTGCTGCCGCGTCGGTTGTAGCCGCCTCCGGCGCGGTCACCAAGGTCTTGCGCTTGCTGGCAGGTCACGCAGAGACGCACGCCGGGCACGGCTTGCCGCCGTGCTGCCGGGATCGCCGCTTCGCAGTGCTCGCAATGGCGCAATCCGGGACCCTGCGGTAGTTTGCTGCGGGCGCGCTGGATACTGTCCTTGATGGTGGCGTCGATCTGATCCTGCACCGCGCCGTCGCCTGCCCAACCAGTAGCCATGATCGCCTCGGCGTTGTTGAATCGCTGCTGTCGGCCAGCATAGCGGCAGTGGCGAGGGCCCGGTGCCAACGCCCCGCAGTACCCAAGTGCAACCGTATCGCCTCCGAAAAGGCGATACGGCTAGGGCAGGCGGCAAGTGACCGTGATGGGTTGCCGGTGATGGGTCGAATCAGGGCCCTTCGAAACCATCTTTGAACAACAAAACCGGAATGCCGCAACCGACCACCGCGACATCATCGACATACCAGCCATGGGGCACGCTGCCGACCGAGGTATCGGTGATGGCACGGAAGCGGAAGCGCACGCTCTGACCCGCAAAGCTGTCGATGTCGAGACTGGCGGTGGTGTAGGGCTGGGTGCCGCACCAGGCCTGTTCGCCGCCGGACAGTGGGCCATCGTAGAAATCTTCCAGCACGCTGGTCGACGCAATCGGCGCCCAAGTGCTGCCATTGTTGGTCGAAATTTCAACGAAGCCACCGTCATAGCAGGCGGTGGCGCCGTTGGCTTCCATGGTCACATCCTGCTTGAAGCGCAACAGCAACGAGGACAAATCAACCGGCAGGGCGATGGCCGGAGAAATCAGCCGTTGATCGGAAGCGGTGGTCACATCCACGGCCAGCCACGAGGTGGTGCCGCTGAATGGCCGCGCGGTGCTTTGGTTCCATGTGGTGCCGCTGACCGGGTCGGTGGTCCAACCATTGATGCCGCTATCCATGGTGTCGCGGAAACCGTCGATCAACGACAGTCCAGCCGGACACTGGCCTGCTGCCGGCCGGGTGGTAAACGTGAAGCTGGCAGAGTCGACACCGGTGCCGCAGATGTTGGTCGAGCGCACCCGCCAGAAGTAAGTCGTGTCATTGCTGAGCACCGGTGGCAGGCGCACTTCGGTGGCAGTGGACGCGGTGCTGGTGAAGACGATATTGGTGAAACCGGCATCGGTTGCCACTTCGGCCACATAGGTCTGGCCCTGCACGGCCGCCGTCCAACACCGCGCGCTGCCGCACCGGAGGGGTTGAAAGCAGGTAGATTCAGTGTCTGATCGTCGGGCGATGATCGTGGGGCGGTGATGCAAAAGATTCTGATCACGAGTTCCAAGGGTGGCTCGGGCAAGACCACGGTGGCGACCAATCTGGCCGTGGCCATGGCCAAGGCTGGCCGCAAGGTCTGGCTGATCGATAGCGATGCGCAGGCATCCACGGGGGATTGGGTTGGCGTCCGCGCCGACCATCAGCCAGGTATTGCGCTGCTGGCCAGTCCGAACCTGGGGCATGGTGCGGGTCTTGGCTGGAACCTTTGCATTCCGCCTGCTACCGAGGTGTTGCTGGTCGATACCCCAGCCGGTTTGCGCCGCGACCAGATCGCCGAATACCTGCGCCGCGTCGATACCGTGTTGGTGCCGCTGGTGCCCTCGGCGATTGATCAGCGCGCGAATATGGTCTTCCTCAACGAACTCAAACAGGCCAGTGCTGTCCGCAGCGGTGCGGTGCGGGTCGGCTTGATCGCCAATCGGTTCAAGCCACGAACACTTGCCGGCCGCGATTTTATCGAACAGAGTCCAAAGCTGCCGTTCCCGCTGCTGACTTGTCTGCGCGATAGCCAAGCCTACGTCTACGCAGCGGCACTCGGTCGCGGCCTGTTCGATTTTCCCGGCGCCGCACTCGCCGATGCCCGCGCGGAGTGGCAGCCGGTGCTGGCCTGGTTGGCCAACACCGCTACCACGCGTTCGTGCTGACCACCATGCCAAGTCGCCCAGCGAGATTCCTTGCCCACTTCCCGATGGGATTTTGCTGCGTTGCACGCTGCGCACGGGTGCGTTGGAAGTGTTGCGGTTGCCGACGTCTCCTGAAAGCCAGTGCCGTCGTAAGTTTGGTCGAGGCAGCGCAGACTTCCCGTAGACTTGACCGACCAGCGTTCACCGGAGCATCGGCTCCAGCGCTGGCTGGATATTCATCACCCAATGTAAGGAGTGCACCATGAAGACCTTGCTGAAAATGATCGCGATCACTCTGGTCAGTGCTGGCACGCTGACTTCGACCGCATTTGCTGCCTTGAAAGTCGACACCCCGGCGCCCGATTTCACTGCCTCGGCCTACCTCGCCGGTGAGCCGTTTACCTTCAAATTGGCCGATGCGCTGAAGCAGGGCCCGGTGGTGGTGTACTTTTTCCCGGCGGCGCACACTTCGGGCTGCAATCTGGAGGCGCATTTGTTTTCCGAGGCGATCAGCCAGTTCAAGGCAGCGGGCGCCAGCGTGGTCGGGATCACTGCTGGCAATGTCGACCAGCTCGCCGATTTCTCCAAGGAAACCGAACACTGTAGCGGCAAGTTCCCGGTGGCGGCCGATCCAGGGGCAGCCATCGCCAAACAATACGACGCGGTGCTCGCGCTCAAACGCGACTGGTCCGACCGCACCTCTTACGTGATTGCGCCATCGGGGTTGATCGTCCATGTCTACTCGAACATGAACCCCAAAGCCCACGTCCAGGAAATGCTGGATGCGGTGCAGGCGCTCAAGCAGTAGCTCGGCACCGCCACCGGTCGGCGCACACGCCGACCGGTGGCGGCGATCAGTCGCGGGTTGGCAATTCGCTGGCGCCCTCGGCATCCGCCGCGCCGGTGGTTTCGACCCGCATCGCACCGGCAGCGTGCGCAAACGCGACCATTTCTTCGAACCAGGCGATTTTCGCAGCGGTGCTCATGCGGATGCCAGCGAGCAGCTGATTGTGCTCGGCTTGCTCGAACGTGCAACTTAGATCGGGGGACGCTGATGGCGTGTTCATCAGGCAGGCTGGCCTGGCTCGGTATGTCGGGCAATTTCCTCCAGCGCGGCGATGTCGTCAAGGTCGCGGGCGCGGCCAGCCTTGCGTTTCATTTCGATCAGATGAGAAATCGATGCGATGCGAATGTTGTCGCCGTGGATCGACTTGTTGACTGACTCGGCCCACATCGTCTCGAAGTCCATCGGTTCCTGCACGAACACATCCACGGAACGCAGTTCGTTGGCCGGGTCCCACAACTGAAACACCAGCATGTTGCGGTGCAGGACCCAGTCTCGGCGCACTACAGGATCGGCGAACTGCTGCATCGCCACTGGCAGTCGCGGTCGCAGGCCGACCGCTGACAGCGCCTGCAATGCGCGCTGGCAATTGTCGCTGGACAAGTCAATCACCAGATCCAAATCGGCCGTTGCGCGCAGGTGCCCGTGCAGGATCACCGCGAAGCCGCCGACCACGATGTAGCGGGCGTTGGCGCGTTCCAGTGCTGACAGAATCGCGGTGACGTTGAACATCACATGTTGCGCCGATACTCGCCGCCGACGTCGTAGAGGGCGTGGCTGATCTGGCCCAGGCTGTGGGTTTTTACCGCTTGCATCAGCGCGGCGAAGACGTTTTGGCGATCGCGGGCGGTGGCCTGGAGGTAGCCCAGGCCAAGAGCGCCCGCTCCCCCTGCCCTGCTGCCGCCAGCGGGCGCGGGGAGTACGTGATTGCGCGCCTGCTGGAACGCTTTGACGTGGCCGATCTGCTGGGATTTTTCTTCCGGGGTGCTGCGGATCAGTTCGACTTTGCTGGCGATTTCACCGGCGTGTTCTTTGGGCA
The DNA here is from genome assembly GCA_002785585.1 of Lysobacterales bacterium CG02_land_8_20_14_3_00_62_12. GTDB lineage: Bacteria > Pseudomonadota > Gammaproteobacteria > Xanthomonadales > Ahniellaceae > 0-14-3-00-62-12. The sequence continues at coordinate 5,113 of PEUI01000088.1, read as the reverse complement.
GAAAGGTGTTGACGCCGATCAGCGGCAGACTGCCATCGTGCTTCTTCTGTTCGTAGAACATCGATTCGTCCTGGATCTTGCCGCGCTGGTACATGCTGTCCATGGCACCGAGCACGCCGCCGCGCTCGCTGATCGCTTCAAACTCCTGGTAGACGGCTTCTTCGACGATATCGGTGAGCTGGTCGACGACGAAGCTGCCCTGCCAGGGGTTCTCGTTGAAGTTGAGTCCGAGCTCCTTGTTGATGATCATCTGAATGGCGACGGCGCGGCGCACGCTGTCTTCGGTCGGCGTGGTGATGGCTTCGTCGTAGGCGTTGGTGTGCAGGCTGTTGCAGTTGTCGAACAGGGCATACAACGCCTGCAACGTGGTGCGAATATCGTTGAACTGTATTTCTTGCGCGTGCAGGCTGCGGCCGCTGGTCTGGATGTGGTACTTCATCATCTGGCTGCGCGCCGAGGCGCCGTAGCGATCACGCATGGCGCGCGCCCAAATGCGGCGGGCGACGCGGCCGATCACGGTGTATTCCGGGTCCATGCCATTGCTGAAGAAAAAACTCAAGTTCGGCGCGAAGTCGTCGATCTTCATGCCGCGCGCGAGGTAATACTCGACGATGGTGAAGCCGTTGGACAAAGTAAACGCCAACTGCGAAATCGGGTTGGCGCCGGCTTCGGCAATGTGATAACCGGAGATCGATACCGAATAGAAGTTGCGCACCTGGTGATCGACAAAATATTGCTGGATGTCGCCCATCATGCGCAGCGCAAATTCGGTGCTGAAGATGCAGGTGTTCTGTGCCTGGTCTTCTTTCAGGATGTCGGCTTGCACGGTGCCGCGCACGTTTTGCAGGGTCTCCGCCTTGATCCGGGCATAGGTGTCGGCGGCGACGACTTGGTCGCCGCTGATGCCGAGCAGGCCGAGTCCCAGACCGGTATTGCCGGTGGGCAGCGCGCCGGCGTAGGTCGGTCGCGGCCGCTCGCGATAAAGCTCGTCGATCATGGCTTGGGCGTGCTGCCAACGATCCGCGTCAGCGCGCAGGTATTTCTCGACCTGCTGGTCGATGGCGGTGTTCATGAACATCGCCAGAATCATCGGCGCCGGGCCGTTGATGGTCATCGAAACCGAGGTGGCCGGATCGCACAAATCAAAACCGGAATAGAGTTTCTTCATGTCGTCGAGCGTTGGCACGTTGACACCGGAATTGCCGATCTTGCCGAAGATGTCGGGACGGATCGCCGGGTCTTCACCGTACAGCGTGACTGAGTCGAAGGCGGTCGACAGGCGCACCGCCGGCAAGCCCTGCGACAGATAGTGAAAGCGCCGGTTGGTGCGCTCCGGCGTGCCTTCGCCGGCGAACATGCGGATCGGATCTTCGCCGCTGCGTCGATACGGATAAACACCGCCGGTGTACGGATAAGCACCCGGCAGGTTTTCTTTCATCAGGAAGCTGAGCAAGTCGCCCCAGTCGCGCAACTTGGGTGGCGCGATCTTCGGAATTTGCTGGTGACTAAGCGACTCGCGGTAGTTCTCGACGCGGATGGTTTTGCCACGCACGGCGTATTCGGTGACCTTTTCGGTGACCGATCGATAGCGTGCTGGCCACGCTTGCAGCAACTGCACCGATTCGGCGGTCAAGCCATGCAGCGCGGCGTTGTAGCGTTGGCGCAGGGTGAGCAGGCTGCGGTCGGCGTCGGCGGTCGGCGCTGCAAGGTCCGCGCTGGCGTAGGGATGCAAGGGTTTGGGCAGCAACGGATCAGCCAGTTCGGTGAGCGCCTGAAAGCAGCTTTGCGCGCGGCTGGCAGCGTCTGACTGCGCAACCACGGCGCGATTGATGCTGCGGCCGCCTTCGGCGATTTCGGCCAGATAGCGTAGACGCGGGCCGGGAATCAACACCGTGGCGCGCGGCTCTTTGAGCGTGGTGTCGAGTTGCGGTGTCAAGTCGCAGCGCCCAGCCGTGGCCGGGCCGAACCCCGGCTTCTGCCGCAGCAATTGGCACAGATTGGCGAACATCCAGGTCACGCCGGGGTCGTTGAACTGGCTGGCGATGGTCGGATACACCGGCACCTCGGCGTCGGTCAATTTGAACGCGGTGCGGTTGCGCTTCCACTGTTTGCGCACATCGCGCAGGGCATCTTCGGCGCCGCGTTTGTCGTATTTGTTGAGCACGATCAGTTCGGCGTAATCGATCATGTCGATTTTTTCCAACTGCGATGCCGCGCCGTAGTCGCTGGTCATCACATAGATCGGGAAATCGACCAGATCGACGATTTCGGAATCGCTCTGGCCGATGCCGGCGGTCTCCACGATCACCAGATCGAAATCGAGACTCTTCAGTAGCGCGATGCAATCCTTGAGCACGGCATTGGTGGCAACGTGCTGACGCCGGGTTGCCATCGAGCGCATGAACACGCGCGGCGAACGCAGGGCGTTCATGCGGATGCGATCACCGAGCAGGGCGCCGCCACTGCGGCGGCGGGTTGGATCGACCGCGATCACGGCGATGCGCATATCCGGAAACGCCTGCAAAAAGCGAATCAGCAATTCGTCGGTGACCGAACTCTTGCCCGCGCCACCGGTGCCGGTAATGCCAAGTACCGGCGCTTTGGGCGTCCGCGACTCGGCAGATGGAAAGCGCGAATCGCCGGTGCCGCCGGCCCATTGCTTGCGCAACTTGACCAGTTCGGCCTCGCTGTAACCACCATCCTCGATGGCGCTCAACTGGCGCCCGATGGCGATCTCATCGCCAAGCGTTGGATGCAGCAGATCAACGCCGCGCGACGGCCGCCCGCCAATCGCCGACTGCCGCGCCAAGCGCGTGCGCGCTACCAGGTCCTCGATCATCGCCACCAGACCCATCGCCATGCCGTCGTTCGGGTGGTACAGGCGCTCGACGCCGTAGTTCTGCAACTCGGTGATCTCGTCGGGCGTGATCGTGCCACCGCCGCCGCCAAACACGCGGATATGGCCAGCGCCGCGTTCCTTTAGCATGTCGATCATGTACTTGAAATATTCGACGTGGCCGCCTTGATAGCTCGATAGCGCAATACCGTCGGCGTCTTCTTGCAAAGCGGCGCGAACGACATCTTCCACCGAACGGTTGTGGCCGAGATGGATCACCTCGACGCCCTGCGCCTGGATCAGCCGCCGCATGATGTTGATCGCGGCGTCGTGGCCATCAAACAGGCTGGCGGCGGTGACAAAACGCAAGGGCGCGGAATCAACCACCGCTGCGGCAAGCGGGGCGCGTGGTGCCGGAGTACTCATCGGGCAATCCTGAGGGATAGGCCGACATTGTACGCGTGCAGTGGATGGCGGTCAGCGCGGCTCAGCGCGATCCGGTGAGTGCCAGCAAGTCTTCATGCACGGTGGAACTCATCATCGCCAAGTAAATGGCCAGCCCAAAATAGGCCGCGCCGTACTGCAACTTCACCTCCAGTGGTTGTTCGTAATAGCGCGGCGGCAGATGCTCGCGCCAGGTGCCGCGCCATACCCGAACCACGCTCGGCAAAGCCATCACCAACACCAGAAACAACATCGGACTCGGCCGCCACAACAACATCGCGCCGAGCAGCGGCAAGCCGACCAGCCAGATCCGTGGTGACAACAGGCCGACGATGCGACCGCCATCGAGCGGGTTGATCGGCAGCAAATTCCACAGATTGAGCATGAACCCGGAATAGGCCAGCGCCAGCAACAAGGTGCTGTCCTGAGTGCGGGCGACGTAGTAGCAGACCAACGCACCGATAGTGCCGGCGACCGGACCGGCGAGTGCGATGCGCGCTTCCACGCGCGCATCCATCGGCTGATCCTTGAGCTCGATCCAGGCGCCGACAAACGGAATGAAAGTCGGCGTACCGACGTTCAAACCGGCTTGTTTTGCCGACAGATAGTGGCCTAATTCGTGGACGAAAATCAGCACCACGAAACCGGCGGCATAGCGCCAACCGAACAGGAACGAATAGGCGAACACCGAAAAAATCATCGTGCCGCCGGTCTTCAGAATCGGACCGAGCTTGGCGGCATTGGCCAGCAAAAACAGCAGCTTCAACATGGCATCGGCAGGCGTGAAAAGGGCGGGCAGTGTACTGGCCCGGCGCCACCGTCAGGATCGACAGCGCCATCCGCCAGCTTCAGCGTCCTTCTCAGTTAATTGCGTTGCGGTCGGCAGCGTCGGTGCGGCCTGATGTTTCGACCGTGAAATCCAGCCGGAAGGCAAGGCGGAAAGCAATGGGAGCAGCTGGAAGGCCGGGAGCCGGTACGCCAGCAAGAGCGAGCGAAGGCGAAGGCGCAGAAGATCGAGCACGACAAATCACCTGGCATGAGTGGTTGAACTATGTTGCATGTAACGGGTTTTGGTGTGTATAGTGTTGCATGTAACTTATGGAAGGCTCACATGGGAACCACGCACGTTAACGCACGAGTTCAAAAGCACCGCGACGCGCTACGCAAGGCAGGGTTGCGCCCGGTACAAATTTGGGTGCCTGACACTCGCCGCCCGGACTTCGCGGAGGAATGCCGCCGTCAATGCCTTCTCGTTGCCCAGGCGGACAGCGCCGACACGGCGATGCAGCAGTTCATGGATGAAGCCTTGGCAGACGTGGAGGGCTGGACAGAATGAGGCGCGGCGACCTGGTAACCATCGCCATGCAAGGCGACTTGGGAAAGCCACGGCCCGCCTTGGTGATTCAGGCCGATCAGTTCATCGAGCACCCGAGCGCAACCGTTCTGCCCATTACCGGCACGCTTGCTTCCGCACCATTGCTTCGCGTCACTATTCAGCCGAGTGCCGAGAACGGCTTGAAGAAGCCCTCACAGGTGATGGTGGACAAGGCGATGACGGTGAAACGCGAGAAGGTAGGGTCAGCCTTCGGGCGCATCGACGCGGATGCACTGGTGGAGATTGAGCGTTGTTTGGCCGTGTTCCTGGGGATTGCAAAATGAGCGACGCGGTAAGCTGCGCACTCAAGAAGCGCTGAAAGAAGCGCTGGATGAAAGAAGCGCTGGACCCCCATGATTCAGGAGAAGCGCTGGACAGAAGCGCTGGACACCCATGATTCTGAAGAGAAGCGCTGGAGAGAAGCGCTGGACACCCATGATTCTGAAGATTCCAGCACG
>PEUI01000024.1 GCA_002785585.1 Lysobacterales bacterium CG02_land_8_20_14_3_00_62_12 | reverse complement strand
CCGAGTAGCGCGTTCGGCCTCGTCGCCGACATCACGCACTTCTTCGCGCAGGTTGTCGATCGTCTGTTTCGACTCTTCGACCAAATCTTCTCGCCAGGTCTCCAGCTTCTGCCGGAAAAACTCCTGCTGCCGAGCACTCATGTAAGACTCTTTTGCCGTCGGCGCATAACCTCTTGGCAATACCACACGCTCGGCGCCGGGTTCCGGTTTGCGCGCGGGTACCGCGCTGGCTCCTCGTTTTGCGATGCTCTTCGCCGATGGCACCACCGCTACCGCCCGCACGACATCATGGTGGATCCGGGTTACCGACTTCGTGGGCTTGACCGGCACTGCCGATGGCTTGGCGTGGCCGCGGCCAGGCGCTACGGTCTTTGCCGCTGGCGCCGGTTTTGCTGGCGATTTGATTTTTGCTTTTAACGCTGGTTTCACCACGGGTCGTACCACCTTTTTGAGTTTTTCTGACTTGTTGACCGCTGGTTTGACCTGGGTCTTGACTTGAGGTTTGCGCTTGACCGGCGCCTTGCCGACGACCGCTTTGCTCTTGGCCTTCGGCTTGCCGACGACCGCTTTGCTCTTGGCCTTCGGTGTGCTCTTGGACAGCGGCTTGGCCTTGGTAATGATCTTGCTCTTTGCCGTCTTGCCAGCGCCGAGCATGGCTTGCATCAACTGCTTGACCATTCCCGGTTTGGCCGGTGCTGGCTTCTTCACCACCGGCACGCGAGCCGCGGGCTTGGCGGCAGACTTTTTTGCCACCGCTTTGACAGCGTGCTTGAGCACTGCCTTTTTGGCCACGGGCTTAGCTGCGATTTTGCGCTCTGTCGCCACTTTGCTGGTCTTCGACTTTTGAGCGTTTTTGCTTGGGGACTTGGCCATACGTTCCACCTCTCCACGTCATACAGTGCCGACTGCTCCAAGAGCGGCCGGTTGCAAAGGGCGCGTGTTATAGCTTATGCCCCCAGTCTCGGCAAGCCCAAGCGTAGATCAGGTTCCCTCTACCCGATCAGATAAGATCGGCATCTTAGCCTCAAGACCAGCCGATGCGCGTTTTTTTTGTCCGCTTGATTGCGCTTTACCAACGCTGGTTAAGCCCCGCGCTGGGAACCCGCTGCCGCTTCCACCCGAGTTGTTCACACTATGCCGTGACCGCACTGGAACGCTTCGGTTCGCTGCGCGGCGGCGTGCTGGCAAGCGCACGCATTTTGCGCTGCCATCCGCTCAATAGCGGTGGCTTCGATGCGGTGCCGATGGAATTTCCACGCCGCTTCTGGCGGCGCAATCCAGACCGCTCCCCACCATTGCCCGCCAACGCCGACGCTGGCACCCCCCAAGGAGACCTGCGATGACGCGTCACTGGTTAATCAAGAATGCTCGGCTAATCAATGAGGGGCAAAGCCAGGACGGCGACTTGCGCATTCGGCATGGCCGCATCGACCAAATTGGCAGCGGCCTCACCGCCGCCAGCGACGAAACCATCATCGAGGCCAGACAGCGTTGGCTGCTCCCCGGCATGATCGACGACCAAGTGCATTGCCGTGAACCCGGCCTGACCCACAAAGGCGATTTACAGACCGAGTCGGCCGCTGCGGTGGCTGGTGGTGTGACCAGCTTTATGGAAATGCCGAACACCCGGCCACCAGCAGTGGACATCGCCACGCTGGAAGCCAAGTTTGACCTGGCGAGTCGATCTGCTCTGACCAATCATTCGTTCTATCTCGGGGCGACCAACGACAATCTGGAGCAGATCAAACAGTTTGATCCGCGCCGCGCCTGTGGTATCAAGATTTTTATGGGCGCATCCACCGGTAACCTGCTGGTCGACAATCCGGACACGCTGGATGCCATCTTCCGCGAGGCGCCCGGAATCGTCGTTACCCACTGCGAAGATACGCCGATGATTACCGCCAACCAGCGCGACTTCGAGCAGCGTTTTGGCGACACCTTGAGCGCCGAACAGCACCCCTTGATCCGTAGTCGCGAAGCCTGCATGAAATCGACGCAACTGGCGCTGGCGCTGGCCCGCCGTCACCGCACGCGACTGCACGTTCTGCACATCAGCAGTGCCGAAGAAGCGCAATTATTCGAACCCGGGCCGATCAAAAGCAAGCGCATCACCGCCGAGACCTGCGTCCATTACTTACACTTCGATGCTGCCGATTATCCGCGACTGGGCAACTTCATCAAATGCAATCCGGCAATCAAGGACGCACGCGATCGCTTGGCCTTGATCGCCGCCCTCGCCGAAGGCCGCATCGACGTACTCGCCACCGACCATGCGCCGCATACCCTGGCCGAAAAGCAACAACCCTACAGCAGCGCGCCGGCCGGACTGCCGCTGGTGCAGTTTGCTTTGCAGTGTGCGCTGGAGCGGGTGTTCGCTGGGCAACTGACCGTGCACTGCGTCGTCGAACGTTTCGCCCATGCGCCGGCTCGATTGTTCGGCGTCGTACAGCGTGGTTTCCTGCGCGAAGGTTATTGGGCCGACCTGGTGCTGGTCGATCCGCACGCGCCGCAGACCGTCAGCCGTGCCGATGTCTTTTCGCGCTGCGGCTGGTCGCCGTTCGAAGGCGAGACCTTTCGCTCCCGCATCGATGCCACTTTCGTCAACGGCCGTCGGGTTTGGTGCGACCAAAAACTCGATGCAAGCACCCCGGGAATGCGACTTGAATTCGCCCCACGTCGATAGCGTCGCCGGTTTCCAATCGACCGTGACCCGGCACCTGCAATCGCGGGCTCGCGGCTGTTTGCTGTTGGGCTTGTGCCTCCCCGGCTTGAGCTGCGCCAACGCCCTGGAACTGCCAACCCTCATGGTTCAAGGCGGGCTAATCATCGGCCGCAGTGTGCCTCCTGCGCGCATCGACTACGCTGGAAAACCCCTACGCGTCGCCGCCGATGGCAGTTTTTTGATCGGCATCGGCCGCGATGCTACCGGCAGTATTGTGGTCCACGGCCGTTTTCCCGATGGCAGTTCAGCGACCGCCAGCGTGGCGATCCAGCAGCGCGACTATGCCATCGAGCGCGTCGCTGGCGTCGCCGAAGCAATGGTCAATCCGCCGCCAGAGATCGCACGCCGCATCGAACGCGAACAAGCAGAAGTAGCGCTCGCGCGCCAGCGCGATGATGACCGGCAAGACTATCGCTTCGGCTTTTCCTGGCCCGCCCGCGGCCGCATCAGCGGCGTTTATGGCAGCCAGCGGATCTTGAATGGCAGCCCGAAAAACCCGCACTACGGCGTCGATATCGCCGCCGCCAACGACACCCCGATTCTGGCTCCGGCCGGTGGCATCATCAGCTTCGCCCGATCCGACCTGTATCTCACCGGCGGCACCGTTTTGATCGATCACGGCCACGGCTTATCGAGTGTGTTCGTGCATCTGAGCCGACTCGATGTCGGCGTCGGTGATCGCGTCGAAGCCGGCCAGCGCATTGGTCTGGTCGGCGCCACCGGGCGTGCTACCGGGCCGCACTTGCACTGGGGCATGAACTGGTTCGAGATCCGACTGGACCCACAATTGCTGGTTGCGCCGATGCCCTGAGGGCGCGGGCAGCCCGCTTTCCCCAAACCATTTTTCGCCACCGCCCCGGCAATGCGACGAACAGCGTCGCGCCCACCACGCGTCAATCAGCAAAAAAAAACCCGGCCGCAGCCGGGTTTGCCGTGGGTAGGTCGGGTCAAGCGCCACCGGCGCGGACCCGACTTGACGGACGACTCCAGTACGTCGGCTCCAACGCTACGCGCTTTGCGACGCCATGGATGGCGGAGGTACGAGCCCATGGATGGGCGACGAGCCCAGGGATGGGCGACGAGCCCAGGGATGGGCGAGGTAGGCCGCGTCGGGAACCGGCGGCCGAGGTAGGCCGCGTCGGGAACCGGCGGCCGAGCGCCCCAAAAGTAGTCGCTTTAGGCAATGCAGGAGCAATCGCCAGAGCCGACCTACATTCCGTCCTCTGTCCTCTGTCCTCTGTCCTCTGTCCTCTGTCCTCTGTCCTCTGTCCTCTGTCCTC
>PEUI01000328.1:0-3829 GCA_002785585.1 Lysobacterales bacterium CG02_land_8_20_14_3_00_62_12 | reverse complement strand
CAAAGCGCGTATTCCAGCGTTCGCCCGCCAGCCCGATTTCGGCATGGAACATCTGTTCGGGGAGGTAAGCCAACCGGTCCCCCTTGCGCACTTCGCCGAATTCCTCGAATTCGCTGAGGAAGCTGCTGCGAAACTCGGCGTCGGTGTAGGTGTAGTTGAACGACAGCGGCACGCCCAGTGCCCAGCCATTGGCACGGCCGAAATCGTAGCCGAGACTGGCCTCGACGCCGCGGATGCGGGTCTTGCCGGCGTCGAACTGGTCGCCGATGGTGCAACCGCCGCCCGAGGACTCGGTGCAGGTGCCGACCAGATTGGAGTAGTGGTTCCAGAACCCCGTCAATTCGGCGCTGAACGCGCTTGGGTGCCAACGCATGCCGAGTTCGGTATTGGTGCTCTTTTCCTCTTCGGCGCTGACCCCCGGAGCCGGTGGGCTGAAGCCGCGGTGGACACTGGCGAACACCGTGTAGGCATCGCCGCCGAGCCAGGTCACTCCGATACCGGGGCTGACACTGGAAACCCGGTTCTTGCGGATTCGCGTGGGCGCCAGTTCGCGGCCGTTGCTGGCGCGCACGAAATCGGTGCGGGTCAAATCGACACTTTCGAAGCGCAGGCCGGGGGTTACGATCCAGCGACCCGCCCGCATCTCGTCCTGCAGGTAGAGTGCCAGGGCCTCGGCCTCGCCGATGCGGTTGTCCTGGGTGCCGGGCGCGCCATCGCGGGTCAACACCAAGCGGCCATTGTCCATGCGAAAGCGGTCGTCATCCTGAAGGCGGTCTTCCTGGTCCTCGTGGTAGCGGGCGCTGAACTCGATCTGGTGGGCCACTTCGCCGGTGTCGATCTGCCAGCCGAGCACGCTTTGCACGCCGTGGGCGTAGTAACTGCGCCGGTTGTTGCGCACCCCGAAGGCATCATCTGGGCTGCTGGCACCACGAATCCACGCCAGTTGCTGGGCGAAGTCGTCGGGGTTATCCAGGATCCGCGCAATGCCGATGCCGCCGACGTCGTTGAGCTTGAACCAGTTGCGCTTGAACTCGGTACGGTAGGCCACCGTCGTAAGGTCCAGCGCCGAACCCAGTGCGATGCGGTGGCGCAGTTCGTACTGCTCGTGGGTAGTGGTGATGTTGTCCAGTTGCGAGCCGGCATATCGGCGATTGGGGTTGGCGCGAAAATCGGCGTCGGTGAGGCCGAGATAGGTTTCGTTGGCATCCTGTTCGGTATGCGCGATCTTGAACTCCAGCTCTTGGTAGCGATTGGCTTCGACGGCGCTGGTGAGCAGAAACTTGGCGACGTAGTCCTGCAAGTTGTAGCCGGTGTCGTCACCCGCCGGGCCGACGCTATCGAGACGTTTGAAGCCGTCGCTGTTCTGCTGCACGGTTTCCAAAAGGAACCCGGTGCGCTCGCCACGCCCACCAACAAAAGCGTGGCCAAGCGTGGTCTGGTCGCTGCCGTAGGCGAAATCGACCATACCGCCGAGCGCGTCCGGAATCGGCGTCGACACCAGGTTGAGCGCGCCACCGGTGGTGCGCGGCCCGGTCTTGATCGCCGAGGAGCCCTTGCGCACTTCCAGCGCGCTCATGCGTGCCATGGTCGGGAAGTAGTAGGCCGCGGGCGCGGCGTAGGGTGCCGGTGCGATCAGCACGCCATCTTCCATCAGGGTGATGCGGCTACTGCGATCCGTACCGCTGCCGCGAATGCCGATGTTCGGGCGCAAACCAAAGCCTTCCTCGTCGATGGCGTAGACACCCGGCACTTGGCGCAGCACGCGCTGAACATCGCTGTAATCGAATTGTTCAAGCCGGTCCTGGTCGATAAATTGCGCCGAACCGGCGCTCTCCTGCGCTTTGGCGGCGTCACCCACCACCACCAGGCGGTCAAGTTTGGTGGCGCGCCGGCCGCGCGGTGACGGCGGATGCTCGCTGCCGACGACCGGACTGCCGAGATCCGGGCGCCGACCGATCTGGTTACCCGCATCGCCGTCGCGCGCAGGGCGCAAAACCTGTGGGACGTCGCTGTGGTCCCGAAGCGGCGACGTGCCGCGCTCCGGTTGCTGCGCCAAAACCGCCGTCGGCCAATTTTCGGCAGTATCGCCGACCAGCTGGCGCTGCTCTGGATCGGTGGCCGGAGGGTCAATGTCAACGGCGAACGCGTCGGCGTGGATGGCAAGACTAGCGATGGTGGCGAGCAGGGTGAAGGCAAGGCGATGGGGAATCATGGGACGCTCCGGGGGATGGGGCGCCAATACTAACGCCAATGCGAATCGTTCGCAATTGCAATTGTGCCTCTCGCCGCCCTGGCCGCCCATTCGCGACGCCCGCCTCTCTCCCAGCCACACCGACCAGTGCCGAAAATGGCTGGGCCAACGGCGATCGCAACGTTGTTGGCGCGACGCTTGCGTCGCGATGGCCAAGCCCCCGGTGATCGCAAACCCCGGTTGCCACAAACGCCGGTTAGTACGGCATCCCATCCGTATCGGTGCCGGTAGGTGATCGTTGCTGTATTAACGCAAACGTTCGATCACGTTCAAGGTCGCCTTGGCGCGATTCAAGGTATAGAAATGCAGCGCCGGAGCGCCACCGGCGATCAAGCGGCGGCAGAGCGCCGCCACCAGGTCGGCGCCCAACTCACGAATGGCGTCGCCGTCGTCGCCCAGGCCGCGCATGCGTTGGTCGATCCAGCGCGGGATTTCGGCGCCACAGACTTCGGAAAAGCGCTTGAGCTGCGCAAAATTGCTGATCGGCATGATGCCGGGGATGATCGCTTGGGCGATGCCGAAGCGCCGCGCGTCATCGACAAAGCGGAAATAGGCGTCGGTGTTGAAAAAATATTGGGTGATCGCGCCATCGGCCCCGGCATCGATTTTGCGTTTGAGATTTTTCAGATCGGCGAAGGCGTCGCCGGCCTGCGGATGGGTTTCTGGATAACAGCCGACCTGAATGTGGAACTCGGTACCGGTTTCGGCACGGATGAACTCGACCAATTCGTTGGCGTAGCGAAAATCGCCAAAGCCGGCCATGCCCGAGGGCATATCGCCGCGCAAAGCCACCAGTCGCTTGCAGCCCATGGCTTGGTAGAGCTTCAACAATTGGCGAATTTCTTCGCGGCTGCCGCCCATGCAGGAAATGTGTGGCGCCGCGTCAAAGCCCCAGGTCTGCTTGAGCACGCGCACGGTTTCTGGCGTGTACGACAAGGTGGAGCCGCCGGCCCCGAAAGTGACGCTGACGTATTCCGGGTTGACCGCCTGCAACTTCGGCAGCGCGCGCGCCAGCACGGCGTGCTGCTCGTCGGTTTTGGGCGGGAAAAACTCCAGGGAAATCTTCATGCAAGGCGCTGCGATGGGAAATGGAACCGGGATTGTATCCTTGTATCCGGATAGAAAGATAGAACGCTTGCGCGGTACGCATTGCTGACTCCGGCGCTGGCGTCACATAGTCCGGAATGGTGGCGTCACATGGTCCGGAATGCTGGCTTCCCATGAGCCGGAATATCCGGCTACTTCAGGATTTGCCCCGATGGAGCACGCCAGCGTCGGTCTTGCAGTGCCCATCTCAGGGGAAGACCGCCACCTCGCTGCGGAGGTGATCGCTGCCTGGCCAGCTTCGGCGATCAAACGCGCCATATCTTCGCCGGCCACAGCGAACTCTGTGCCCGTCTCGGCGGCGAAGCGTTTGCCGTGCTGCTGCCCAACCACAACGAGGCGCAGGCGGCCCAGCGTGCCGACGCCTTTCGCATCGGTCTCAGCGCCGCCACCGTCGTACCGGAACTGCCCGAACTGCGGATGCGGGTCAGCATCGGTGTCGGCGCCTTCTGCGCCCAAGCGCACGCCGATGCC
>PEUI01000388.1:7391-8716 GCA_002785585.1 Lysobacterales bacterium CG02_land_8_20_14_3_00_62_12 | reverse complement strand
CGTTCAAGGCCGACAGCACAGCGTAGGGCGAACTGGCGAACTGGGTGCGCAATTTTTCGCCGGCAGCGTGAATGGCGGCTGGGTCTTTCTTGGCCACCACTTCCAGATAACTGGCGTATTCGCGACCGGCCTGGTCACGCTTGGACTGCTGCCACTGCGGCAGGTATTCGGTGACCAGCCAGATCATGACGAAGCCGCCGATCAAACCAAAGGCCATCGCCGAAAAGTTGCTGCGCAGCCAGTTGCGCACTAGTTCGCTTTGCTCGTGCTCGTCGAGAAGTTCAATCGCCATGGGGATCCAAAGTGTGGTTGGTAAAGTCGGCTAGGCGCGACCGGGGGCGCATTCTAGCGTGCAGCGGGTGGCGCTGTCGGCTGGGGTTCGAGCAAGCGCAGTCGGGCCACGTTCAGGCGCGCATAGGGTTGCAGGTCGACGGCCACGCCATCCAATTGCAAACGCACCCCGCTGACATTGCCGAAATTAAGCGATACCGGGCCACGCACCAAGTGATCGCGACGATCACCCGCGCGCAGGATGCCGTATTCGAGACGGGTGCCTTGGGCGTCGACCAACTCGATCCAACTGTCCGCAGTCACGATTAAAGTCACTCGATGCTCGCCGTCAGACCGCGCTTCGAGCGACCTTGGATCGCCACTCACCGGTGCCATGGACGCCATCAACGGCGCTGACGGCGGGGCTGGCGCCGCCGTCTCGGCCGCTGGACCGGTGTTTGCAGGGGGCGCGGATTGGGTACCAGTGAGCGCGGCGGATGCGGTCGCCGGGGCGCTGTTGACTGGCCCGATCGCCACCGCCTGGGTGGACGGATCGGCTGGCAGTACGGTGTTGAAATCGCCCGAGGTCTCGACCAGGGCCCGCACCTGCGGTACCGGCGAACTGACCCCCCGGCTACGGAACATGGTGACGGTCGGAATCGCCAGTAACAACGTCAGCATGATGTAGGTCAGCGCACTGGCCTGACGGCCAAATCTGGCGCCGCGCGAACGGGCGATCACCGTCGGTATCAGCGGCGTTTCCACTACCAGTTGTGCCAACGCCCGCTGTACGACTACCGCTGGCAGTCCGACTTCGCGCGCCAAACTGAAAAGATGCCCGCGCACATACACCGGCGCCCCAAGTCGTGACCAGTCGTCGCGCTCCAGCGCATCGACCAACGCCGTGGATACGTGCAAACGCCGCGCCACCTCTTCACGGCTCAATCCACTTTGCTTGCGCGCGGCCAGCAACCGCGCACCCAGACCATTGTCTTCAGCGATCACTGCGGGTACCAACGCAGCCGCTGCACTGCTGATGACCGACAGCGGCGGTT
>PEUI01000388.1:4071-7379 GCA_002785585.1 Lysobacterales bacterium CG02_land_8_20_14_3_00_62_12 | reverse complement strand
ACGCTCGGATGGATCGTCGTCGCGGATTCCAGGCTGATGACAGGTTCCAGCATCGGTTCGGGGGCATTCGGCGCTGGCGTCGCTATCGTCGCCGCTTGCGCGTCGATTTCGCTTGCCGCCACCGGGGCGATGGCCTCCGCATCGGCATGGTATTCCACATGCAGGCTGCTGCTGGTCACTGGCAAATGCCTGGCCAGATCCTTGCTGCCGACCAGATCGCCGCCGGTAGTCGGCTCGGAGGCACTGGTTTTGCGACGACGATTGCGCTTGCTCATGGTGCTTTGGGTTCCTCGGCCATCGCGCTCGCCTGCGCGGAATCAGGAAATTCTTTCAGTATCCGTTGCCGATAGGTCTGCATCGCCAAACGGTCTCCCACCTTTTGTTCGATTTGGTAACCCAGCATCAGGGTGTCCGCCGCTGCTGGCGACGCCGCCAGATAACGCTCCAAAAACGCCCGCGCGCGCAGCAAATCGTTGTCGGTAAAACTAAGTTGTGCCATTTGCAGCAAGGCCGTCGGATCGTTGGGCGTGTGCTGCAACGCCGCGCGCAAACTGCTGGCCGCCAGCGCATGATCGCCGGACTTGAATGCGCACGACCCCCGATTCACCAGTGCCGTTTCCGGGTTTTTGTAAAACGGGTCCAACAGCGCCTGGGCGAACAACTTATCCGCTGCCGGGTAGTCACCGTGACTGCACAGATAGCGACCAAGATTGTTGTTGGCGTTGCCCGATTCCGGCGCCAACTTCTGCGCGCGGGTGTAATGCTCCAAGGCTTTGGGCGCATTGCCGATCTGCTCATAAAGCACGGCGATCACGGTATTGGCGTCGCTGGATTTTGGATAGAACGCCAGCGCCTTTTGCAATTTTTCCATCGCCAGATCGAGCTGGCCGCGCGCCATGTAGGCCTGCCCGAGCGAAACATTGAGGTCAGCCGCATCTTTCAGGGTTTTGCCGGTGGCCCGCAAGTGCGCCGCTTCGGCCTTGCGTGCTTGCCGCGCTTCGCGTGACTCACGGTCCGCCTGCGCCGTTGGCAACGCCGCAACCATCGTCAACAGCAACGCCAACACCATGCTGGCAATTGGCCAATAACGCCGATGGCGTGGCCGGGAGTCATGCAGCATGGGCGCGGGCCTCGAGTTTTGCCTGGTGATCGCGGCTGCGCCGCGTCCGATCCAACACTTGGCCGACCAGTTGTCCGCAAGCGGCATCGATATCATCGCCACGCGTACGGCGAACGGTGGCGATCAATCCGGATTGCATCACGATTTGCTTGAAAGCTTCAATCACCGCCGGTTCCGAACGTTGATACTCGGTGCCCGGAAATGGGTTGAACGGGATCAGATTGAGCTTGCTCGGCAGCTTGCGCAGCAATTTGACCAGGGCGCGCGCGTGCTCCGGGTGATCGTTCACCCCTTTCATCAAGGTGTACTCGAAGGTAATCGAGGAACGCGGTCGCTTTGCCTGGTAGCGCTGGCACGCGGCCAGCAGCTCATGGATCGGATACTTCTTGTTGAGTGGCACCAATTGTTCGCGCAGCGCGTCATTGGGCGCATGCAGCGACACCGCCAGGCTGACGTCGCAACGTTCGGCGAGCGCATCGATCGCCGGCACCAATCCCGCCGTGGACAGCGTCACCCGCCGATTGGCCAAACCGAAGCCGAGATCGTCGCGCATCAGATCCATGGCGGCGGTGACGTTGTCAAAATTGAGCAGGGGTTCGCCCATGCCCATCATCACCACATTGGAGATCCGTCGCTGGCTCAAACAGGTATCGCGATGCACGCTACCCAGGCGCTGCGCCGCCACCCAAACCTGACCGATGATCTCGGCCACCGAAAGATTGCGGTTGAACCCCTGCTTGCCGGTCGAGCAGAAACTGCAATTCAAAGCACAGCCCACTTGCGATGACACGCACAACGTGCCGCGATTGGCTTCGGGAATAAACACCGTTTCGATGGCGCTGCCACCCGCTACTTCGAGCACCCATTTGATCGTGCCATCGTCGGAGATTTGCTCGTGCCGAACCGTTGGCGGACGCAGCTCGGCGACTGCTTCGAGCCGCGTCCTGAGGTCTTTACCGACATCGGTCATCTGCGAAAAACTGGTCGCCTGGCGATGGTAAATCCACTTCAACATTTGTTCCGCGCGAAACCGCTTCTCACCCAATCCGACGAAGAACTGCGCCATCTGCGGTGGTGCCAGATTGAGCAGGTTGGTCTTGGTGGAGACGCTGGTCATGGTCGGCTTCGAGTTTCGGTTTGAAAACTTAGCCGACGCGGCGGGCACACAGTTCGGTGCCAGCGAAAAAGTACGCAATCTCTGCTTGCGCGGTGGCCTCGGCATCCGAACCATGCACCGCATTGGCGTCAATCGACTGCGCGAAGTCAGCGCGAATGGTGCCCGCCGCTGCTTGCTTCGGGTCGGTGGCACCCATCAAATCGCGATTGCGCTGGATCGCGTTTTCGCCTTCCAACGCTTGAATGAACACCGGACCAGAAATCATGAACTTGACCAGGTCGTTGAAGAACGGCCGTTGCCGATGCACGGCATAAAAGCCCTCGGCCTCGGCCTGCGATAGCTGCTTCATCTTCGCTGCCAGCACGCGCAGTCCAGCCGCCTCGAACCGAGCAACAATTTGTCCGACAACGTTTTTGGCAACGGCGTCTGGTTTGATAATGGAAAGTGTGCGCTCCAGCGCCATGAGTCATGCTCCGGTAAGGGGTGTGGGTAGGAAAATCCGGCAAATCTTAACATCAAACCCGAGCAAAAACGTGCGCTTAGACGCACTATCGAACCGATTTCAGCAGCCTTCTCACCGCCCGAACCCAACTCAGTCCTCGGCGCCGGCATTCCCGACCGCAACGCCGAACTACGCCGCTACCGGTTTGCAGCGCTGTGATTTGCTTGATCGGCACCGAGCAAATGGCTATAGTTGCCAACTTTTCGCAAGCCAAGAGCATTGGAATCCTCATGAAAGTTCTGTCCTCCCTGAAATCGGCCAAGGCCCGGCACCGTGACTGCAAAATCGTGCGCCGCCGCGGCAAAGTGTTTGTGATCTGCAAGTCCAATCCACGTTTCAAAGCGCGTCAGCGCTAAGTGGTCCGATCATTCCGCGAAAAGGCCGACGCGAGTCGGCTTTTTTGTTGCCGGTGTTAGTCGCGGCCGCGCTGTGCAATGGCGCCAAAGCGCGGCGCTGACCGCCGCTGCTGATTCGCCTGGCTTCACAGCCATGGCGGTGGCGCCTGGATTTTGTTACAAAGTCGGGCACTAAGGCGTCGCGCAGAAATAACTTGCCCATCTTGCTGGTTC
>PEUI01000388.1:3018-4047 GCA_002785585.1 Lysobacterales bacterium CG02_land_8_20_14_3_00_62_12 | reverse complement strand
CTGGTTCTTTCGCCCGCCTGCGTCGTTGCACAAAGCGTCACATAGTCCGACTATGCTCCACTTTGTGCGCCTTGCAGGCGAACGAAAGCCCGGCGCAATCTGCGCAAGTTATTTCTGCGCAACGCCTAAGGTCGCATTACCCCCGGAGGTTGTCATGCACAAGCTGTCTGGTCTGTTGTTTTTCGCTGCTCTGGCGGTACTCGGCGGCGCCGCTGTCACCCGTGCCGACACCCTGTTGATTGAGCGTCGGCCGGCCGTCGACCAGGTGCAGCACCCGGCACGCGGCACCTTGATGGCTGCGGTTGAACAAAACTTTGGCCCGCCTTTGCACCGCGTCGGCCCGATTGGCGAGCCGCCGATCACGCGCTGGGTCTATTCGGAAATCACCGTATACTTTGAGCGCGACCACGTGATCAGCAGCGTCATCAATCAGTCCGCGCCCAATGAGCAAGGCCCGAGACCGGTGCATTGATGACCGGCCCGACCTGGCGACTGCCCGCCGAGTGGGAACCACAAGCGGCGATCCTGCTGGCCTGGCCGCATGCGGGAACCGACTGGGCCGGGCAGTTGCCGCAGGTCGAAGACACTTACCTCGCCCTGCTGGCAGCGATCACTCGGTTCGAGCCGG
The DNA here is from genome assembly GCA_002785585.1 of Lysobacterales bacterium CG02_land_8_20_14_3_00_62_12. GTDB lineage: Bacteria > Pseudomonadota > Gammaproteobacteria > Xanthomonadales > Ahniellaceae > 0-14-3-00-62-12. The sequence continues at coordinate 3,419 of PEUI01000388.1, read as the reverse complement.
CACTGGTGATCGTTGCCGATGCTGCGCTGGAATCCAGAGTACGTGGTTTGCTGCCGACCGCCGCCATCACTGCCAGCCGGGTGCGCTTTGTCCAAGCCGACTATGACGACACCTGGCTGCGGGATTCCGGGCCGATCACCCTGGTCGCCTCTGATCAGTTTCGACTCAACGATTTTCGTTTCACTGGCTGGGGCGGCAAGTTTGCGGCCAGCCGCGACGACCGCTTGGTCGGCGCCCTATTCGCGCGCGGGCGGTTTCGCCACAGTGAACACCGCGTGATCGAATTCGCCCTCGAAGGCGGCGCCATCGACAGCGATGGCGCTGGCAGCGTACTGACCACCTACCGTTGTTTGCGGCAGCGCCACCCGACGCTGGATCGCCCTGCCTTGCAGCAGGCACTG
>PEUI01000388.1:844-2922 GCA_002785585.1 Lysobacterales bacterium CG02_land_8_20_14_3_00_62_12 | reverse complement strand
GCCGCCCGCGATGCCATTGTCTTTCAGGCTTGCACCGACCAGCGCGATTGCCATTTCGCCCCGCTCCAGGCGATGCAGGCCGAGCTGGCGGCGCTGCGCACCCAAGCCGGAGCACCGTATCGACTCCATGCCCTGCCCTGGCCACAACCGATCCACGCCGCCGATGGTCGTCGGCTGGCGGCCGGCTACGCCAATTTTTTGATCGTCAACGGCGCGGTATTGCTGCCCACCTATGGCGATCCAGCCGATGCGCTCGCGGCGCAGGTTCTGGCCAGCGCCTTTCCGGATCGGCAGATTGTGCCGGTGCCCGCACGCGCCTTGATCGAACAAAACGGCAGTCTGCACTGCCTCACCATGCAATTGCCGCAGGGAGTACTGCATGAGTAAGCCGGATAAAGTGCTGGTCGCGCTGTTGCAAAACCAGAATCAGGGCAGCGCTGCGGCCAATCTGGACACCATCGAACAAGGCCTGCGCGAAGCCGCTGCCCAGCAGGTGCAACTGGTGCTATTGCAGGAACTGCACAACGGCGCCTATTTCTGCCAACACGAAGCAGTTGCCGAGTTTGATCGCGCCGAAAGCATTCCCGGGCCGAGCACCGAGCGGCTGGCCGCACTCGCTCGCGAGCTGGGATTGGTGGTCGTCAGCTCGCTGTTCGAGCGCCGCGCCGCCGGGCTGTATCACAACACGGCGGTGGTGTTCGAGCGCGACGGCAGCATCGCCGGCAAATATCGCAAGATGCATATCCCGGACGATCCGGGTTTTCTGGAAAAGTTTTATTTCACGCCCGGCGATCTGGGTTTTCAGCCGATCCAGACTTCGCTGGGTCGCATCGGCGTGCTGGTCTGCTGGGACCAGTGGTACCCGGAAGCGGCACGACTGATGGCGCTGGCCGGCGCCGATTTGTTGCTCTACCCCACCGCCATCGGCTGGGATCGCCGCGATGGCGATGCCGAAAAAGTGCGCCAGCGCGAAGCCTGGATGCTCTCGCAACGCGCCCACGCCATCGCCAACGGCTTGCCGGTATTGGCCTGCAACCGGATCGGTTTTGAGGCCAGTCCGCTGGCGGACGCGCCGGGCATCGAGTTCTGGGGTTCCAGTTTCGTCGCCGGTCCGCAAGGCGAGGTGTTGGCCGAGGCCAGTACCGATGCCGCAACCCTGCTGGTGGCGGAAGTGGATCTTCAACGCAGCGAGGAAGTGCGCCGGGTCTGGCCATTCCTGCGCGACCGCCGCATCGACGCCTACGCGGATCTACTCAAGCGCTATCGCGATTGATCGGTCAGAATGTCGGGCTGGATGCTACCCAGCGCGGACTCGTTCGCGGCCACCTGCCCCCGCACACAGCACAATGTGCTGCACCTTTGATGCCTGCTCCTGGATGACCATGACCGAACCCGCCCCCGCGCCAGCGCTGCTCGAACAACCGATGCGCCGCATCCATCGCAATGGCACCGAATACGTGCTGCTCGGTACCGCCCATGTCTCGCGGCAGAGCGCCGATGCGGTGCGCGCGATCCTGGCTGCTGAAAGTTTTGATGCGGTCGCGGTCGAACTGTGCGAACACCGCGCCAAGTCGATGCGTGACCCGGATGCGGTGGCGGCGATGGACTTGTTCAAGGTGATGCGCGAAGGCAAGGCCGGCCTGGTCGCCGCCGGTCTCGCCCTGGGGGCGTTTCAACGCCGCCTGGCCGAGCAATTCGGCATCGAGCCCGGTGCCGAAATGCGCGCGGCGATGGACGGCGCCAGCGCACAAAACATCCCGTGTTGGTTGATTGATCGGGACGTCGGACTCACCCTGCGCCGGGTTCGTGCCGCCCTCGGATTTTGGGACAAAACCACGCTGACGGCGGGGTTGATCGGCAGCGTGATCCAATCCGATGAGATCGGCGAAGCCGAAATCGAGCAGCTCAAGCAGGGCGACATTTTGCAAAGCACCTTCGCCGAGTTTGCCCGCCAGAGCGAGAACCTGTATCGCGGTCTGATCAGTGAGCGCGACAGCTTCATGGCGGCGCGCTTGCGGCAAGAAGCGGCAGCCGACCGACCCAAGAAAATATTGGCGGTCCTCGGTGCCGGCCATCTC
>PEUI01000388.1:0-811 GCA_002785585.1 Lysobacterales bacterium CG02_land_8_20_14_3_00_62_12 | reverse complement strand
TCTGCCCCCGCCGATCAATTGCTCGCGTTGAACGCCGAACCGCCACCTTCCTGGTTTGGGCGCTGGTTTGGCTACGCCATGATCGCGCTGGTGCTGGGTGGCTTCGTTTGGGGGTTCTGGCACAGCGGCAAGCTGGGTATCGAACTATTGACGTCGTGGATCCTGATCACCGCCGCTGGCGGCGCCGTGGGCGCACTTGCCGCTGGCGCGCATCCGTTGTCGATACTGGCATCGGCGTTGAGTTCACCGTTGACGCCACTGCATCCGGCACTGTCGTCGGGCATGGTCAGCGGCGCCATGGAAGCCTGGTTGCGCAAGCCCAAGGTCGCCGATTTCCAGAGCTTGCGCGACGATGTCATGCACTGGCGTGGCTGGTGGCACAACGCCGTCACCCGGGTGTTTCTGGTGTTTGCGTTGAGCAATCTCGGCACTTCGATTGCGGTCTGGATCGCGATTGGTCGCGGCGCCGGCAAGATTGCCACGCAATAACCTGCGCGGCGTCGGGTGGATGTGGGGCAGGTAAACGCATCGCGTCCACCAAAACGGCGGATGCGCGGTACTTATCCGCCCTACACGTCCCGCGCTAGCAAAGTTCGATCAACTCAAGACTGGTCGGGCGGTTCTTCGAGCAAACTGGCGGCGCGTTCGGTGGCCGCTTTCAGTTTGCGCGCCGGCGTCATGATTTGTCGCGACGTGCTGCTCATGCTGGCGGGTTCGTCGCCGCTGTCGCCCAGATCCATCGCCACATAGCCGATCACTTTGCCTTCTGCGGACAGCGCCAGGCCGGCCGCGCCGGTGACCATAAACGCCA
>PEUI01000212.1 GCA_002785585.1 Lysobacterales bacterium CG02_land_8_20_14_3_00_62_12 | reverse complement strand
CACGCCGGTGTATGGCGTGCTGGTGGCGCGTTTTCCGCGGCGCTGGTTTATTCCGGTGGTCTACGTATTTTTTGCCGCCGGCATGCTGCTGATGTCGGTAGTGCTCGGCAATGAGACGCCAACGCCGACCTTGGCCATCACGTTCTATGTCTGGGTGGGGGTGTTCAATTTGTTCGTGGTGGCGGTGTTCTGGAGTTACATGGCCGACATCTTCACCGATGAACAGGCCCGCCGGTTGTTCGGGCCGATTGGTGTGGGTGGAACCGCCGGTGCCGTCGCCGGACCCCTGGCGGCGCTGAATCTGGTGCATTCGATTGGGGTATCCGGGCTGTTGGTGATCAGTGCCGGGTTGTTGATGCTGGCGGTGGGCTGCGCCATTGCGGTGGGGCGGTGGGCGAGAATCCATGGTCGCCGCGATCCGCGGTTGGCCGATCAGGTGATTGGTGGCAGTCTGTTGGCCGGCGCGCGGCTGGTGTTTTCGCATCCATTCCTGCGCCGAATGGCGGTACTGTTGTTGCTGTCGGACATGATCGGCACCTTGCTCTATGCCTTGAACCTGGATTTGGGCGCCAGCTTGTTCACCAGCAAAGAAGACCGCACCGCCTTTTTTGCCATGCTCGATCTGTACGTCAATTCGACGCAGATTCTGTTGCAGTTGCTGGTCGCGCCCTGGCTGCTGACGCGCATTGGTCCGGCCAAAACGCTGATGGCGGCGGCGGCGGTCAATGCCGTTTCGTTGCTTTGCCTGGCACTGTTTCCGGGTGCGTTCTGGCTGATGGCGGCGCTGGTGATCTCCCGCGCCGGTGGCTATGGCCTGGTCGGTCCCGCCCGCGAGAGCCTGTACACGCGGGTGGATCGCGAGGCGCGCTACAAAGCCAAAGGTTTTATCGACACCGCGGTCTGGCGTGGTGGCGACGTTTTTTCCAGTACCCTGCTCAACCTCTTGAAGTCGGCCGGAGCCAATCTGATGCATCTCGGTTTTTTATGTGTGGGCACGGCACTGGCGGCGATTTATCTCAGCCGCAACATCGAAAAATTGCCCGGTCTGGAAGCCGCCGAGCCGACCCCGAGGAAACCGCGATGAGGGGTTTGCGGCGCTGCCTGATCTGCCTGTTGGCGACGATGCCGACCGTTGCCGCCGCGAGCGATCTCTGGCCCGGTGATCGCTGGGAATTGGGTAGCCGCTTCGGTGGTGCGATCACCGATACCAGTATCCGCATCGATGGCAAAGTGGAGTCGTTGAGCCTGCTGCGCACGCTTGGACCCAAGCGCGCCGTCGAGTTCGAGTTCAGTGCCGATCAACTTGATTTCGGCATCAACTTTGGCCTGGAACACCAGACCTTTTCGGTCAACTATCTGACGATCAATCGCGAGCCGCTGTGGGACCCGTACTTCCTGGTCGGTGTCGGCGTCATCCGTTTTGATGCGCCGGGACCGATTCGGCACGGTACCGATGGTATGGCCCAGGTTGCCGTCGGTGGCACCTGGTCCTTGCTGCAAAGTCGCAAGCTGTTGTTTCGTGCCGATCTGCGCGTGCGCTATGACTTCAACAACAGCCACCAGCCCGGCCAGGACGGTTTTGGCGACGCCATCGTGTCGGTGGGTTTAAGCCTGCCACTGAGTAGCTTGCGCTAGCGACCAACGCGACCACGCGCCAGGCAACGCCGCCAACCAATGCTGTCGTCTGCCCGCTGCCGGGGTGGATTGGCTGCGCTGATCCACCCCGGCAGACGGCCCCCGGGTCAAGCCACCGACTTCAATCGTGGCGACGGTTCTGCCGCCTGCCGCGACTGAAACTCGCTGCTGTCGAAATCATCGACGCTGATGAACTCGTGGACCAGGGCGCGCACTTCGCCGAGCAAGTTGGCTTCGTCGCCGCTGAGGATGCCGCTGGAGAGTGCTTCAGCGACTTGCGAGGCGGCTTCGTGCGCCTTGATCTGGCCAGCTTTCAGCGCCTTCATCAGTTTGCGTTCGATCGGCTCGGCCGAGATGATCTTGCCGAGTGCGTGGTGCATGCGCCCCACCGGATTGTTGGCGTTGGCACCGAGATAGGCGCCCTCCACCAGTCGATCACGGGCTTCGTTCGGCGACAGCATCAGCGTGCAGACGCGGTGACCGAGACGATCCCCCGGCGTTTTTTCGTGCATGCCGATCGGAAACACCAAAGCGCGCAGCAACCAGGCCACCGGCCGCAACGGAAAATTGCGCAGCACGCCATCGATTGCGGTCTGCATCTTGTAAACGCAGTCGTACATGGCCCAGGCCAGGAACGGATAGTCCATGCGCGGGCGGCCCTGATCCTCGTAGCGTTTCAACATCGCGCTCATGATGTAAAGATTGGACAGCACGTCGCCGAGGCGCCCGGACAATTTTTCCTTGACCTTGAGTTTGCCGCCGAGCACCGCCATCGAGGTGTCGGCACAGAGCGCCAGGACCGCGCTGTAACGGGTGATTTTCTTGTAAAACTTGGCGGTACTGGCGTCACCGATCGGGGCTCTGGCAGCGTTCGCATGGGTAAGCCCAAGCGCCAGCGCGCGCACGCCGTTGGAAATGGCGAAACCGATATGGCCGAACAGCAGTTGATCGAAGACGCGGCTCCGTTCGCGCGGGTCGGTCAATTGCGCTGCCTGCATTTCTTTCAGCACGAACGGATGACAGCGAATGGCGCCCTGACCGAAAATAATCATGCTGCGGGTCAGGATGTTGGCGCCTTCGACGGTGATGCTGATCGGTGCCGCCTGATAAGCGCGACCAACGTAATTGCTCGGGCCAAGGATGATCGCTTTGCCGCCATGGATGTCCATCACGTCTTTGACTACCGCCGCTGCGGTTTCGGTGGCGTGGTATTTGGCAATGGCCGAGGGGACGGCGGGCTTTTCGCCCTGATCGACGGCGGCGGCGGTCATCCGCGCCAGCGCGGTCACCGCATAAGTGTGGCCACCGATGCGTGCCAGCGCTTCTTCGATGCCTTCAAAGCGGCCGATCGGCATCTGGAACTGCTTGCGAATGCGTGCATAGGCGCCGCTCGCTGCCACCCCCATGCGACAGCCGCCAGCGCTGGAAGAGGGCAAGGAGATGGAGCGGCCGACGCTCAGGCTTTCGATCAACATGCGCCAACCTTGGCCGATCATGCTTTCGCCGCCGATCAGATAACTGATCGGAATGAAGACGTCTTTGCCGCGCACCGGGCCGTTCTGGAACGGCACATTCAGCGGCAGATGACGACGGCCAATTTCCAGCCCCGGCGTCGCCCGCGGGATCAGTGCCAGGGTGATGCCGCGTTCGGTTTGCGGGCTGAGCAGTTGGTCCGGGTCGTACAACTGGAAGGCCAATCCGACCACGGTCGCGACCGGCGCCAGGGTGATGTAGCGCTTGTCGAAAGTGAGTCGGATGCCGACCACTTCCTGGCCTTGATGTTGGCCCTTGCAGACGATGCCGAAATCCGGAATCGAGGTGGCGTCGGAGCCGGCATACGGATTGGTCAAGGCAAAGCAGGGAATATCCTCGCCCTGGGCGAGCCTCGGCAAATAGTGATTTTTCTGTTCTTCGGTGCCGTAGTGCAGCAGCAGTTCGGCCGGTCCCAGTGAGTTGGGAACGCAGACGGTCGATGACAAAGTGGCCGACAAACTGGCGCACTTGGCGACCACGGTGGCGTGGGCGAGTGCGGAGAACTCCAGCCCGCCGTAGCGCTTGGGGATGATCATGCCGAAGAAGCGTTGTTGCTTCAGGTAGCTCCACACTTCCGGGCTGAGATCGCCAAGTACATGGGTGGCGTGCCAGTCGTCGTGCATTTTGCACAGCGTTTCGCAGGGGCCATCGACGAACGCCTGTTCTTCGGGCTTGAGTTTTGCCACCGGTTGCGCGGCCAGTACCGACCAATCCGGGCGACCGCTGAACAGTTGGCCTTCCCAACCGACGGTGCCGGCGCCGAGCGCAATTTTTTCGGTTTCCGAGAGCTTCGGCGTGATCCG
>PEUI01000087.1:222-3752 GCA_002785585.1 Lysobacterales bacterium CG02_land_8_20_14_3_00_62_12 | reverse complement strand
GCGCGTTCGGCATCCTCACGCAGATCCCGCCAGGCTTCGTTGACGCGATCCAGATAAATCGTCTGCCAAGCATCTGCATTGCGATCCGGATGCAGCCAACTCACCAACAAGCGGTAGTGTTCCCGAATCCGCGCCGAGGCAAAATCGCGATTGACCGCGAGCACACGAAAACTATCATTCGCCGGCGTAAAGGCCACTTGCACCAGATAAAACTCGGCGGCATCCAGCAGCACCGCCGCCGACTGCGCCGTGTCGGTTTGTGCCTGCTGCAAGGCGGCCTGGTCGCCAGCAACCAGGCGCAGCAAAATGGTGATGTCATCGGGAAATCGGGCGCTGCGCGCCAACGGCACCGTCGCCGGCACTTCCAACAACCGGAGCGCGTCCGCCAGCGCGCTGGCTGCGGTGGCGCTCATCCCAATCCGGATTTGACCGGCAGGCGGTCTGGCCCACCGTAATATTTGGATGCGCCATAGCCATAACCGTAGCCATAGCCGTAACCCGCGTGCGGCGATTCGTACTTGGTCAACACGCCGCCGATGATAAACGCCTGCGACAGTCGCAAGCGTTTGACGGCATTGTTGGCCACGCTGATGCGGGTCTCGGCGGCTTCCACCACCAGCAAGGTGCCGTGCGCCACGTTGGACAAAATCGGCACGTCGGCCAGGCCGAGCACCGGCGGCCCATCGATCACGATGCGATCAAACTTGACCCCGGCCACCGTCAGCAGCGACAGCATTTTGCTGCCGGCCAGCAACTCGGCCGGATTCGGCGGCAGCGGCCCACTGGTCATCACCATCAAGCCCTTGTCCGGCGTCGTCCGGATCACCGCATCGGGACGTGCGGCCCCGGCCAGCAGATTGCTCAAGCCATGGTGATTGTGCAAGCCAAAAGTCTTGTGCAGGGTCGGATTGCGCAAATCGGCGTCGATCAGCAACACGCTCATGCCCATCTGCGCAAAGTTGCGCGCCAGTGCCACCGCGGTGGTGGACTTGCCCTCGTTGGGCGTGGCGCTGGTGACCAGAATCGACTTGGGCGCGCCGTTGGCAGTAGAAAACTGCAGCGCCGTGCGCAACGACCGATAGGCCTCGACGAAAGCCGAGTTCTGCACTTGCCAGGCTTGCTGAGGCGTCGTTTTGCGCAACAGCGGAATGACCCCGAGCACGGCAATGCCCAAATGCTTTTCCAAGTCCTCGGGCACCTTCAGCGTGTCGTCCAGGTGTTCAATCCCCAAGGCCAGCAACACACCGAACAACAAACCCAGCAGCGCGCCCCAGCGCAGGTTGGACTTGAGGTCTGGTTTGAACTTGCCGCCGTTGGTTGCCTGATCGACAATCGAAATATTGTTGCTGGTGACACCGCCAGCCAGACCCACTTCTTTGTAGCGTTGCAGCAGACCGTCGTAGAGCTGGCGGTTGGTATCGACTTCGCGTTTGTAGATGTTGTACTGGATGCTGCGCTTTTGCAGATCCAGCACGTCGCTGCGCACCAGGTGCATTTGTTCGTTGAGCAGGCGTTCTTGTTCCAGCGCGCCCAGATACTCGGCCTTGATCGCGGCCTTGATGTTGTCGATTTCGACCGCGATCTGCCGCTCGATTTCTTCGGCTTGGCCCTTGAGTTGCCGCATCAACGGATAATCCGGCTTGTACAGCCGCAACTTGTCTTGATACTCGGCCAACAACTTGCCACGGTTTTCCTGCAGCGACGCGATGATCGAAGTCTTGCCCAGGTCACCGTACAAGATCAGTCCACGCGAAGCCTGGGCTTGCCGCCACAACGATTCGGTGCGGATGCGATCTTCGCGCGCCTTGCCCAGCGCGGCGTTCAAAGAAGCCAGGGTCTGCTCCGACAAGCCGGTCGATTGTTCGCCGACATCGACGATTTGCTCTTGCTGCGCAAAGCCGACCAGGCTGCGTTCGGAATCCTCCAGCTTCAATTTCAATTCCTGCAAACGCTCCTCAAGGTAGCCCTTGGCATAGGTCGAAGAATCGAAATGCTGCTCCAGATTGCGGGCGATGAAGGCAGTGGCGATGGCATTGGCGGCGCGCTGCGAAAACGCCGGATCGGGGCTATCGTAATTGACCCGAACCAGGCTGGAATTGCGCACCGGCTCGATCGACAGCGACTTCATGAAATCGGTCGCCAGCGCGATCTGCCGCGCGGCGGTCACCACCAGTGGACTGGCGCTGCCTGGGCCTGGGCCTGGGCCCGGCGCCAAGGCGCGCGCTGTGGCATCGCCACTGAAACGCCCCAGCAAATTCGACCACAGGCCACGCGGTTGCAGCAAACGATCCAATTCACCGCTGGCGGCCAAGCCCATATTGCTGACCACCCGCTCCATCAACGTGCGACTGCGCAGCAACTCGTACTGGGTCTGGTAGAAATCCCGATCACCGTTGTCACCCACCGAGTTCATGGCACCCACATCCACCACCCGGATCGTATCTTTGTCCAGCTTGAGCACCGCCGTGGCGCGATAGATCGGCGTCATCAACAGTGTCCCCACGAGCACCGTGACAAATACGATCAACGCGGCCGCCAGCACCGTCCAGCGACGTTTCCACAAGATCTGCAAATAAGCGCGCAGGTCCAGTTCGGGCGCGTTCGCTTCGCTTTCCGGATCGCGCAACTCGACACTCAGTGCGCGTTCCTGCTGGGCCGCCAACTGCAATGACCGACGCGTCTCAATCATCACCGGCAGGTGTCGCGAGGATCCGGATTGAGGGGTTGACGGTGACATGTTTGGTGCCTCGACTGGCGTGCCTCAGAGCAACACAAACAGCCCCAGCAAGGGCATCGTTTGCAGGAAGGTACGCAAGCTGCTCTTGGAGCCGGATTGATCGACGACGATCACATCGTCGCCATACACCTGCGGGTCTTCGGCGTTGCCGGCGCGAATGGCGCTGATATCAAATACCGCCGCCATTTTTTTGCCCTCGACCCGGCGAAACACCACCACACCTTGCTTATTGGCCAACGGATCGAGCCCCTGCGCCAGCGCAATCGCCTGCAATAGCGAAGTCCGTCCGGTCAGTGGATAAATCCCCGGACTCTTGACCGCGCCCTCCATGGTCACCCGCTGGCTGGCGAATTCCTTGACGAACACGCTCACTTGCGGGTCCTGTAAAAAACGCGCACTCAGCAAGCGTGCGATCTCGGCTTCAAGTTCCTGGATGGTCTTGCCGCCGGCAACCAAAGTACCGATCAACGGCAGCGAAATCTGCCCGACGGAGTTCAGCCGCACCGTGCGATTGAGATCGGCCACCTGAAACACATTGATCTCGATCAGGTCCTGCGGGCCGATCCGATACTCGGAAACACCCTCGTAAGAACCGGTACTGGAAGTGGTATCCGGTGGCGGCAATTGCTTTTGCGTGGTCGCCGCGCTCATCTTGCTGCGCCCGTTGATGTTCGCTCCAGAACTGGCGCAGCCGCTCAGCAATACCAGCACCACTAGCCCTAGCCCAAACCTGATCGTCGACTTATGCATATCCAGTCCCAGTACCAAAGTTGATTATGTCGTAGCCATGGTA
>PEUI01000087.1:0-147 GCA_002785585.1 Lysobacterales bacterium CG02_land_8_20_14_3_00_62_12 | reverse complement strand
CGGTTTTCCCAACAAACCAAACCGCGCATAGGTTGACGGTGAGCAAAGCGGTTTTTAACGGCGACGGCCGGTCACCCCAACAAATCCTCCACAACGCGAACCACCCAAACCGCGCTCCGCCTCCGGCTCTTGTTGGGCATGGCTGCG
>PEUI01000210.1 GCA_002785585.1 Lysobacterales bacterium CG02_land_8_20_14_3_00_62_12 | reverse complement strand
TCTTCTGGCTGTGGGATTCCACGGGTCCGCGCGAGGTACAACGCAGCAGCATTCGTGCTGCTGGTTGAAACACGGAAAGAGCGCATTTCCTGATCTGCTGCGCTCAGTACAACGCAGCAGCATCCGTGCTGCTGGTTGAAACCATTAGAGTGGTGTTGTCTCGCTCAAGAAACTTCCGGTACAACGCAGCAGCATCCGTGCTGCTGGTTGAAACCTCACGGAACGCCTCGACGCCAAGCTGGATAAGCAGTAAAACGCAGCAGCATCCGTGCTGCTGGTTGATATGTTCGCGGCACCAGCAGCCAGGAAGCCACTTGACATCTACGGAGCGAGCGCCCCGACATCAAGCGGCGCTACTGGAAGGGCGTCCTGTGGTGGTGCATCGACCGCCGTCGTCCGCCAGTACATCGAACAACAACAGACGCCGCACTGAGCACCGGCCATGACGCCTGTGGCGTCCGCGCTATCCTTCCCGCCCTGAACGGCGAGGCTTGTCGCGCACCGGGTCAATCAACCAAGAGAAAAGCGATATGAGCCAATTTAATTCGTTGGAAGGGCGTTTGACTTCGCTCGACTTGTTTGCAGGCGCGGGAGGGCTGTCCGAAGGATTGCGCGAAGCTGGGTTCACGTCGCTTTACGCAAACGAGATTTCCCCGTGCCATGCCAAAACCTATGCCGCCAACCATCCGGGCACCCAGGTCGATAGCCAGGACATTCGCAAGGTTGATGCGTGCAAAGTCCGAAAGCTACTGGGCTTGAAGCGTGGCGAATTGGACTTGATCGCCGGCGGCCCGCCCTGCCAGGGCTTTTCGATCAACGCGCCCAAGCGTTCCACCGAGGATTCACGGAACCACCTGTTCCGCGAATACCTGCGGTTTGTCACTGAATTTCAGCCGCGAGCGGTCTTGATCGAGAACGTCCCTGGCCTGGTGTCGTTTGAAGGCGGCGCAACGCTGGATGCGATCCTGAAATCATTGAAGCAGCTCGGCTACGACGCCGACGTGCGGATTCTGTACGCGCCGCATTACGGCGTGCCACAAACCCGCTGGCGCACGATCATCCTTGGCGGCCGTTGCGGCGTCGATTCGACGGCGCTATTCCCGGAACCGCTGCGCCAAGCACCGGTTCGGGTGAATTTCACCTCGCAATTCGCCGGGAAAAACTTGGTGAACTTGCCGCGCTCCCTGGAGTTGCCGTCACACGTCACGGTCAAGGATGCCATTGGCGACTTGCCAGCCCTGCGCAACGGCGAGATTGGCGAGCAGGTCAAAGACTACCGGCACCCGGCGGATAACCCGTATCAACAATTGATGCGGGCGGGTTCAACGGGGGTGACGTGTCACGAAGCAGCACGGTTGAGCAAGATCAACCTTCAACGCATGACACACATTCCGCCGGGCGGGAACTGGACGGATATTCCCGATGCCCTGTTGCCACGCGGGATGCGCATGGCGCGGCGCAGTGACCACACGAAGCGTTACGGTCGGGTCAATCCTGACGGCCTCGCGTCCACCATCCTGACCAAGTGCGATCCACATTGGGGGGCTTACTTCCATTACGAGCAGGACAGAGCCTTTACCGTGCGCGAAGCGGCACGCATCCAGTCCTTCCCTGACACCTACGTTTTCTGCGGGTCGCGGGTTGAGCAATACGAACAGGTGGGTAACGCCGTGCCGCCGCTGCTGGGCGCAGCCGTCGGTCGAGCTATCGCTCATGCGCTGGAGAATGTCCGCAAGACCGAGCGCGAAGTAAGGGTGGCGTAGTGGCGGGAAAGATTTGGGAGTTTTTCGGTTATCGCTCCGACGACCACTCTCTGGCGGCAGTGGCCGCAGCGACGCTGCTGGTTGAAACCCAGAACGTCTTCGCGAACTACGCCAACAAAGACAGTAAAACGCAGCAGCATCCGTGCTGCTGGTTGAAACGAGGTAGACCTCGGCCTGAATGCCCATTGCTTTGGGTACAACGCAGCAGCATCCGTGCTGCTGGTTGAAACCATCAAGGAGCGATTGCGTGCGTTCAGTGCCCCCCGTAAAACGCAGCGGCGCATCCGTGTCGCTGGTTGCTGTGTGCTATTTTCGTACAGTGTACGCCGTACAGATGCTGTGTCTTTTATTACTGTACGCTGAACGGCTGCGCGATTATTTGCACTTATCGAACGCGAATGCCGTAGAATGAAGCAGTCCGATCGGGAGACTGCGATGAAAAACGTAACAGCTATACTCGGCAGCGCCGACCCCGAAATGGGTCTGATCGAAGTCGCGCTCACTGCCGCAGGCGTGCGGTACGTGTACGCCTCGGTAGATGGGTGCCGGGTCCACCCTGGAAACGCCGGTCGCGCTACCGGCGTCATCGGTGAGATTGGCAGCGGCCAGGTCGTGCTGGTCGAATGCGACGGACCTTGGCTGCGCTCATTGCCCGTGGTCGCTCGCTGCGACCACCACAGCCCCGGTGACCAGGGATTTGGGCGCCCCCCGGAGGAGTTCCTAACGGCGAGTTCCGTGGGCCAAGTAATGCTCTGGCTGGCGGGTTTACCTACAGACGGCACAGTAGGGATAGAGCATTCAGGTGGTGCTTGGTTTATCGGTGGGCAGGTGGTGCCCGCAGATGTTGTACTTGGTGCTGCGGCAGATCATTGTCTTGGCGCGGCATACGCCGGGCGTTGTCCCGGCGTAGACCCAGATGCTCTTATGCTCTGGCGCGCTCAATCACGCGCCGAGTTCCAGGGGCGGTCAGTGAAGTCCCTGCTGGCCGACATAGCGCAGACGCAAGCCGCGCTGGACAGCGCGGCGATGGTCAACCTTTCGGCTGTCGCTCAGGCTGCGGACATGCGGCGAGAGCCGCCATGGCCCGAGCTGCCGGAAGCCGCCGCCCGGCTCGGGGCCGGGTATATCTCCGGCCCGCTCATTGGCCCTGATGGGCGTCGGAAGTTCACCTGCTCAGGGTTACCAGAACAGGTGAAGGCGTTCATGGACGAATGGGCGCCGAAGAATGGCCTCACCGGGATTTACGGTGACCCGAAAAGAGGGTTTGCTGGCGGATACGCGGCGTGAACAGATCCCGCGTGAACAATATTCTAGGGCGCTGTGATGTGGGTGCCCAGGACGACGACGACGCAGCGGCCGAGTATGTGGCCGGGCTGGCACCAGATGCGCCAGAGGCGTCCGATGCCATTGATGCCGCCGCAGCGGCCCAAAACAGGGCCGACTGCGCGGCGGCCTCCCAGTACTACTGGGTGATGGCTGCCAAGGCACTGTCCCGCAGGGATTTTGCAAACATGAGATCCCTGGCAACGCAAGCCCGGAACTGGGAGTCTGACGCAGGGCTGGATAGCGTCCTGCTGTCAGCGATTTTCTGTGTCGCGCCGCGCATCCCTCCCGCGCCGGTGGTAAAAGCCGGTGCCGAGATTACCCGCCCAGCGGCTTTAGCGGCTCGCTCCGCCGTGCGGGCGGAAGAAAGAGCGCACGCGGATCGCATGGCGGCGGCACGCAAAGCCGAGCGGGATGCGCTAAACGCGCTAAACGCGCAGCGAGCGCAGGCTCGCCAGATCGACCGAGCGGCTCTAATCGGCCGTGTCTTCGACGCCAAAAAGGCGTGGAAGTCCGTGGGCTCAATCTATTGGATTAAGGCCGACGGGGAGCAATTGGCCGTTGATCTGGACGGAGACCTGCAATCAGCGGGTAAAACCACGGTAGTGCGAATTACCGCCGCAAAGCCAGGGCGGCTGTGTGGGAAGAAGTTCGATCTTAGCGGAGTGCTGAATTAAACAAGCATGGCACTCTGCCCGACGATTAGGAGCAAAGACGATGAAAATGATAGACAACGAATTGCTGGAGGCGGCCAGAAGTGGCGACCATGCCGAGGTAGCTCGGCTGATCGAGGCAGGAGCGGACGTAGATGCGCACGACGCTGATGGCAGGACCGCGCTGATGTGGGCTGCCCGGTACGGACGAACCGACATCGTGACTGCTCTACTTGACGCAGGAGCGGACGTGAATGCCAGAGACATCCTCAAAGGCAAGACCGCG
>PEUI01000032.1:604-4088 GCA_002785585.1 Lysobacterales bacterium CG02_land_8_20_14_3_00_62_12 | reverse complement strand
TCGCCGAATTCGCGTTCGGCCAGGGCGTAGGCCCAGTTGCGGAAAGCGCCCTCGGTGTATTTCATGATGTTGCCCTTGTGCACGATCGTCACCGATTTGCGGTGGTTGGTGATCGCGTACAGGATGGCGGCACGGACCAGGCGTTCGGTGCCGTCGCGCGATACCGCCTTGATGCCGATGCCGGAGCTGTCGGGGAAACGAATCTTGCTGAACTCTTTCGGGTAGGCGGCCTTGAACGAGGCGATGAAGCTGGTGCAGGCGGCGCTGCCTTGTTCGAACTCGATGCCGGCGTAGATGTCTTCGGTGTTCTCGCGGAAGATCACCATGTCCACCTTTTCCGGATGTTTGACCGGGCTCGGCACGCCCTTGAACCAGCGCACCGGCCGCAGGCAGACGTACAGATCGAGTTGCTGGCGCAAGGCCACGTTGAGCGAGCGAATACCGCCGCCGATCGGCGTGGTCAACGGGCCCTTGATCGAAACCAGATAATCGCGGCAAGCCTGTACGCTGGACTCGGGCAACCAGGTGCCAAAAAGATTGTTGGCTTTTTCACCGGCGAAAATTTCCAGCCAGTGAATCTTGCGGCGACCGCCATAGGCTTTGGCCACCGCGGCGTTGAGCACCCGCACCGAGGCGCGCCAGATATCGGCACCGGTGCCATCGCCCTCGATGTAGGGAATGATCGGTTGCTCGGGTACCTGCAACTTGCCGTTGCGGAT
Source organism: Lysobacterales bacterium CG02_land_8_20_14_3_00_62_12 (assembly GCA_002785585.1). Classification (GTDB taxonomy): domain Bacteria; phylum Pseudomonadota; class Gammaproteobacteria; order Xanthomonadales; family Ahniellaceae; genus 0-14-3-00-62-12. The sequence goes on along the minus strand of PEUI01000032.1, from coordinate 3,369 downwards.
GGTGATTTTCTCGCCGCCTGCGGGGGCGGTAAATACGGGCTCTGCCATGGACTTGATCTCCTAGTGGAGCGCACTCCAGAACGGCGTGCGCAAAGACCGCCATTGTAGTCGCTTGGCGAACCTTGGGTCAGCGTCGGTCAGCGGCCTTACCAGGGCGGCGGATGGCCGGTGCGCCACCGCGAATCACCCAAACCGCGCTCCGCGTCAGGCCTTGTTGGGCATCGCTGCGCTCACCCCAACCTATGTCTTTTCTAACCGCGTTTCGCGCGGGCTTGCGACCGGCCAGATCGCCAACGGGTGGGGGGTGGCTTTCAGCCTATTCCAGCGCCTTGAGCGCGCTGCGTGCCTGGTCTAGCCAGCGGCGTTCTTTGTTGCGGTAATAGCGCGGTGCAACCTGCTCGCGTTTGAGCATGGTTTGCAGCACTTCGCGGGCCTCGGCAGCACGGCCCTGGGAGCCAAGCAGTTGCGCGTAACGCCAGCGTGCCTCTTCGCCCGGATAGCTGCTGGCGAGGATGGCGTATTCGTCGAGCGCTTTGGCGGCTTCGCCGACGGCTTCGAGGCTGCGCGCATAGAGCAGGTGGCCATCGACCGAACGAAACGCCGGGTTGGCTGCGATCAGGCGTTCCAGGGTGTCGCGGCATTCGGCAAATTGCTGGTCGCCGAACAATGCATTGGCGAGGCCGAGCATGAAATGGGGATCGCTGGCGTAGACCCCGGTCAAGCACCGTCGATACAGCGCGGCGGCATTCTCGTAGTCTTCCAGGCGCAGACATTCTTCGGCCAGGCGACGGCGATTTTCCAGGGTGTCGGCGTGCGCCAGTTCGGCTTCGATGCGGCGCCGATTTTTGGCCGGGTCGAGGCGCGCGCCCAGGCTGCGCAGTGCCCGTCGCGCACGCGGATCGTGGCCCAGTCCGGGCAGTACTTCGACGACCAGATAGGCGACGCCACCGATCAACGGCAGCATCACGATGATCATGATCCAGTACAGCGAGCGGCCGGTCTTGGCGACATGGATGGCCAAGGCAATCTGGATGGCCAGGGTAACGATGACGGCAATCGGCATGGGCTTCCCAGTTGGATGCAAGGCAATACGGCGACGCCAGCAAATTTCTCGGCGGCGGCTGCCATCGCTGCCGCCGAAATCGCTACCGCTATGGACGTTCGGCGGCGCTGGCGTCACGGATTGCCTTGAACTCGCTATCCGCCTTCCAGCCGGGCCAGACGCCAGCCTGCGCCAGTTTGCGGCCGATCACGTAATAGACCTGCAGATCTTCAACGATGCCGGCGTAATCCCATTGCGGATCGAACGCGTCGCTGGGCTTGTGGTAGCGCAACGCGGTGTATTCCTCGACCTGGGCGCGGCCGTAGGCTTCGCCCTTGCTGAGGTGATCGATACCAGCGCGGGCATGTAGAGCGGGCACCCCTTTGCGGGCAAAATTGAAGTGGTCCGAGCGGAAATAAAAACCGCGTTCCGGAAACGGCTCGTCTTTGGCGACGCGGCCTTGCGTTGCCAAGGCTTCGACCAACAGCTCCTGCAAGTCGTTCTGGCCAAAACCGGATACCGAAAAATCCTTGGTGCGGCCGATGATCGGCAACGCATCCATATTGATGACGCCGACGACCTTGGCCAGCGGCAGCAGCGGATGCTCGGCGTAGTAGCGCGAGCCGAGCAGGCCGGATTCCTCCAAGGTCGGCAGCAAAATCATGATCGATCGATCCGGTCGCGGATTCAGCGCCGCAAACGCTTCGCCGATTTCCAGCGCGGCGGCGACGCCATCGGCGTTGTCGATGGCACCGTTGAAGATGTGATCTTCACCGCCGCTGTCGGCTTTGTTGCCAAGATGATCCCAGTGGCCGCTATAGATCACGCTTTCTTGTGGATTTTTGGCGCCGGGCAAAATGCCGATGACATTGTTGGAATACGAGTTCTGCACCGTGCTCACGATCCGCACGCTCATGCTGGCGTCGAGCGCCACCGGCTGGAATCCCGGTGCATCGGCGGCCAGCCGCAGAGCCTCGAAGTCTTGACCACTGGCAGCGAACAAAGCGCGCGCCACGTCCAGTTGGATCCAGCCTGCTGCTTTGACTTTGGGACTGGCGTCTTCGGCTACCGGCAGATCGTGTTGCGGACCGCTCCAGCCGTTGGCCACCACTTCCCAACCATAGGCGGCGGGTTCGGTGTCATGAACAATCAGCGCAGCGCTGGCGCCCTGGCGCGCGGCTTCTTCGAACTTGTAGGTCCAGCGGCCGTAGTAGGTCATGGCGCGGCCCTTGAACAGGTTGGGATCATGGCGCAGAAAACCGGGATCGTTGACCAGGATGACCACGGTCTTGCCCTTCACATCGAGACCGGCGTAATCGTTCCAGTTTTGTTCGGGGGCATGGACGCCATAGCCGACAAACACCAACGGACTGTCCTGGATATCGACCAGAGCATCGCCGGCCCGGGCACCGACCACCATCTCTTTGCCCATATGCAAGAGCTGGCTGCCGCCTTTGCTCTGCAGGTGCATCACCGTGGCCGGGTCGGCGGTCACCGATACCATCGGCACGCGCTGGGTGTAGCTCGCACCAGCGCAGGGATAACTGGGGCAGGGCTGGCCATCCGGCACCGCTGGCAAGAATCCGATTCGGGTCAGTTCGGTTTCCAGGTAGGCCAGCGTCAGCCGCTCGCCCAGGGTGCCGGGATCGCGGCCTTCCATTTCATCAGCGGCCAGCTTGGCGATGCGATGGGCCAGATCATCGGCGCGAATCTCCGCGGCAAA
>PEUI01000032.1:0-270 GCA_002785585.1 Lysobacterales bacterium CG02_land_8_20_14_3_00_62_12 | reverse complement strand
CACTGCACCTCGCGGCCGCGGGTCTCGCCACGGTAGCGCGTGGCGTGGACGTAGTCGAAGCGCATTGGCCGATCGATCCGACGGGCCAGTTCGCAAACAGCGAAGATACCGCCATTCATGACCGGCAGCATCAGGATCTCGCCTTCGGGTAGAGCCTGGTTCAGGCTTCGCCCCAGGCGGTCGTAGGCTGCAGCCACACCGGCCTGGTCGACCAGGCGCTCGGCGCCGGCCGGTATCATGCCCTGCCCTCGCCGCCTGCAGCCAATATTT
>PEUI01000244.1 GCA_002785585.1 Lysobacterales bacterium CG02_land_8_20_14_3_00_62_12 | reverse complement strand
TGGAAACGCTGCGCAGTCTGGAGACTCCCGGTCTGACCTTGTTCATGGCGTTGCCGGGACCGTTATCGGCGTTGGAAGCATGGGATGCGATGCTGCCCACGGCGCAACGCATTGCCGAGCTGCTGGAAGGCGAGGTGCTCGATGAGGATCGCAATGCGGTTAACCGCCAACGCATCCAGTTCATGCGCGATGAGCTGCGCCAGTATGACCGTGAGCAAGCAAAACAAACCATCAAGAAAGCTTGGTAATTGGCCGAACCCCACCGAACCCCAACAACCATGACCGCAGCATCCGCGCCAATCAGCGCCAAGGCCCGCGTCGAGGCGTTGCGCAGCAGCATCGTCGAGCACGACTGGCACTATTTTGTGCTTGATGCGCCGACCATTCCCGACGCCGAATATGATCGGCTGATGGCCCAATTGCGCGCGCTCGAAGCCGCGCACCCCGAGTTGCTGAGCGTCGATTCGCCGACCCAGCGCGTCGGCGGCAAACCGGCGCGCGGCTTTGCCGAATGTCGCCACGAGACGCCGATGCTGTCGCTGGCCAACGCCTTCAGCGTCGATGAGGTGGCGGATTTCGTGCGCCGCATCGACGCTGTCATCGGCGTTGCCGAGCACGCGTTTTCCCTCGAACCCAAACTCGATGGTTTGGCGATCAGTTTGCGTTACGAAAATGGCCACTTCGTGCGCGGCGCCACCCGTGGCGATGGTGCCGTCGGCGAAGACGTGACCGCCAACCTGCGCACGGTGCGTTCGATCCCGCTCTGCCTGCACACAGCAACGCCGCCGCGTGTACTGGAAGTACGCGGCGAAGTGGTGATGCCGCGCGCGGGCTTTGCCGCCTACAACGAACGTGCCCGCCAGCGTGGCGACAAGACGTTGGCCAATCCGCGCAATGGCGCTGCGGGTTCATTGCGGCAACTGGACCCAGCGATCACCGCAACGCGGCCATTGGCGTTCTTTGCTTACGCGCTCGGCAGCGTCGTTGGTTGGGAAGTGCCGGATCGGCACTCGGCCACATTGGTCAAATTGCGCGAACTTGGCTTTCCGGTCAGCGCCGAGGTCGACGTAGGTTGTGGACTGACCGGGTTGCTCGACTATTTTCAGCGCATCGGCGCGCGGCGCGATCAGTTGCCTTACGACATCGATGGCGTGGTCTACAAATTGGATCGTTACGACCAACAACGCGAACTCGGCTTCGTTTCGCGGGCGCCACGCTGGGCGCTGGCGCACAAGTTTCCCGCCCAGGAGGAGATCACCGTGGTCAGCGCCATCGACGTGCAGGTTGGCCGCACCGGTGCCATCACGCCGGTGGCGCGCTTGCAACCGGTGCTGGTGGCCGGCGTGGTGGTGACCAACGCCACCCTGCACAACGAAGGCGAAGTGCAGCGCAAAGACGTGCGTGTCGGCGACCGGGTGATCGTGCGCCGCGCTGGCGATGTGATCCCGGAAGTCGTGTCGGTGGTGCTGCCGCACCCCGCCGACGCCGTGCCGTGGACGTTGCCGCAGTACTGCCCGGAATGCGGCTCGCACATCGTGCGCGAGGCCGAACAAGCGGTGGCGCGGTGTAGCGGCGGCCTGTTCTGTCCGGCGCAACGCAAGGAAGCGATCCATCATTTCGCCGCGCGCCGAGCGATGAATATCGAAGGCCTGGGCGAAGAAACCATCGACGACATGGTCAGCTTGCCATTTCTGAAGCGCGGCAGCGAAACCCGCGCATTGCGAACGGTTGCCGATTTGTATGGGCTGGATCTGGACGATCTGTTGGCATTGAAACAACTTCAGGATGCGCGGGCCGGTCAAATCACCGACCCAAAAAAGCCGGTGCCAACGCGCTGGGCCGAAAAATTGCTCGAAGCGATAGCCAACAGCAAGGCCACCACCCTGGCGCGGCTATTGTTTGCCCTGGGCATTCGGGAGGTCGGCGAAGCCACCGCCAAGACCTTGGCGGCAGAGTTCGGCAGTCTGGATGTCCTGGCAAAAGCGGAGCCGGATACCCTGAAAAAAGCGCCAGACGTGGGCCCGGTGGTGGCCGAGCGCATCGTCGAGTTTTTTGCCGAGCCGCACAATGTTGAAGTGATCGAGCAACTGCGCCAGGCCGGGGTGCAGTGGGCCGAAGGCCAGGGTCGCCCGACCGCCGGCCCGCTGACTGGTCAGACCGTGGTCTTGACCGGCACCTTGACCAGCCTGACGCGCGATCAAGCGGGCCAGCGCCTGGAAGCCCTCGGTGCCAAAGTCAGTGGCAGCGTCTCGAAGAAAACCCATTTTGTAGTGGCTGGTGCCGATGCCGGTTCCAAGCTCGACAAAGCCCGCGCACTGAATCTGCCGGTGTTGGATGAAGGCGCGCTATTGGCACTGCTGCGCACCCATGCAGCGGACCAAGACGCTGCCGATAGCGATCACGGCGCTACCGATGCACACTGAAGTGGCGCGCCCCCGGCGCCACCTCTCCCTCCACGCCCGCGCCCGGTTGAATGCGCTGATTCGCCAGTTTTTTGCCGACCGCGGCGTGCTTGAAGTGGAAACGCCGATACTCTCGGCAGCGGGCAATACCGATCCCAATATCGACAGTTTCCACACCGAGTTCAGCGGCCACGGTGACGCTGGCGCGCGGCGTCGGTGGCTGCGAACGTCGCCGGAGTTTCCGCTCAAACGCCTGCTCGCCGAGGGCATCGGCGACTGCTACGAATTGGGCCGGGTATTTCGCAATGGCGAGGTCGGGGCCAGCCACAATCCAGAGTTCACCCTGCTTGAGTGGTATCGGCTCGGTTGGGATCATCGGCGTTTGGCGGCTGAATTGGCGGAATTGGTGGTCGCGGCAATGGCCAGTGTCGGCCAACCGATCCGCGTGCGGGAACAGCGTTACGCCGACTGGTTCCAGCAGGCGCTGGGGCTGGATCCGTTGAGCGCGCCATTGGCCGAGTTGCAAGCCGTGCTCAGTGAGGTGCGCATCGATGGCCACGGGCTTGACCGCGACGACTGGCTGGATCTGATCATCAGCCATCGTCTGCAAGCCGCCAATCCCGCCGGGCAATTGCTGATCGTCTACGACTACCCCGCCAGCCAATGCGCACTGGCGCGCATCCGCCCCGACATCCCGCCGATCGCCGAGCGTTTCGAAGCCTATTTGGGCGCGACCGAACTCGCCAACGGCTACCACGAACTCAAACACGCCGACGAACAACGCGGGCGCTTCCAGCGCGACCAACAACGCCGCAGAGAACGTGGTTTGGTCGTGCCCAATCTGGATGAAGCCCTGCTCGCCGCGTTGCCCACTTTGCCGGACTGCGCCGGCGTCGCCCTCGGCGTGGATCGACTGCTGCAAGCCCTGCTCGGCACCCCGGACATCCGCGACCTGCTCGCCTTCGACTTCGCCCGCGCCTGAGGGCAGAGCGGCGCGGAACGAAATCCCGTGCAGACCAAAGCCGACCTACGCGGCGCAACTGTGGGGCGTAGGTCGGTTCAAGGCGCACAGCGCCGGAACCGACAATCCCGGCACCGCGGCAATCTTCAACCTTTGTCGGATGACCAGCTTCGCTGTTGAAGATCGCTTCGTACCTGCGGCGCTTGATCAGACCGACGCGGCGCAACTGCCCCACTGCGTTGGCTTCAGGCAGCTTCAAGCGCAATCTGCACACGACGGCCAAGCGCAGCGGCGATGTTCACTAGTGCATCCAATGAGAAGCGTGAGATCCGCCCACGCAACAAGTCGTTGATGCGCGGTTGCGTCACACCGCAGTGGCTGGCAGCTTCCGTCTGGGTCCAGCCGCTGGCCTCGATGATGACGCTGATCTTGTCCATGAGATCAGAACGCACACGCAGGTTTGCGGCCTCTTCTGGGGTATCGGCGATGGCGTCCCAGACGCTGTTGTAGCTTTCGATTTTTACCTTGGCCATATGGCACCTCTTGCCAGTTGTGTGAAGCGAGCCTTCGCTGTGTTGATGTCATGTCGTGGGGTGGACTGCGTTTTTTTTTCTGGAAGGCATGGAGGACATATACGGCATCGGCACGACGCGCTGTATCGATCACCCGAA
>PEUI01000148.1:4122-6663 GCA_002785585.1 Lysobacterales bacterium CG02_land_8_20_14_3_00_62_12 | reverse complement strand
CTGCGCTTATCCACCCTACTTGAGCGCGCACAAAAGAAAAAACCTCCCCTTTACCGGGGGAGGTTTTTCATTACCAAAGCACTACACCGCGAAACAACTCAGTGCATCGACCAGATCGCCACGTCGTGGTGAAACGGATCGAACTGGTAAGCGCTGAGGCGCAATGACGGTTCGAAGTTGTATTCGATTTCCACATTGTGCCGACCGACGGTGCCGTCGGCCGCTACCGCCGGCACATTGATCAAGCCCCAGGGACCGCCAGCATTGATCCACCAGTCATAGCGACCAAAGGTGAAGAAGCAACCCGAACCCAATTGCGGATCGGCGTTGATGTCGGCATTGCGCGGGGTCTGCTCAAGGAACTCGTCCGGGCCACCCCGATCGATCGGGAACAAGGGCTCGTCGCCTTCATAGACCACCGTGGTGGGATCGGTAAACTGGAACTGATTTTCCCAGCCGCGCGAACCGCCGAAGTCCACGTTCACATAGCCATGCACAAAGTGATCGCCGTTGAGCAGGGTCACCTTGAACAGGTACGGGCGCACCTTCCAGTCCAGCAAAAAGCCGTGCTGGGTACCCTTGTAGCTCTCGGCACCGAGCCCGCTTCCTTCGCCCTGGGCGCGCGCCTTGGTGCTACCGCCATAGATCGTGTTGTTGGCGTAGAACAAAGTCACATCCGAGTTTGGGTCGGCGGTCACGCCACGCGGCAACTTGGTGCGGGTCAGCCAATCCAGATAGGAAAGTCGCAGGTCTTCGACAATGGGTGTGGCGGCATCAACGTCGAAGTTGGGCGCGCTCATCATCGCTTTTAGCTCACGCAGCCGATTCCACATCCGCTTGGCCGGGGCCAGGTCACCGATCTGGTTGATCGCAGCTTCCTTGGTGGCCTGATCGGCGCGTGGGTTGGTGCCGAATACGTCGGTCTCATACTGGAACAGGGTCTTGCCAGCGATCGACTTGGTGGAGTTCTCGGTGACCTGCACGCGGCCAGGATGCAAGCGCCAGCCCCAGACATAAGTCAGGTTATAGAACTTGCCCGGTGGTTCTTTGATCTTGACGGTGTAACGCGTGCCTTCCCGCAACATCGGAAAGTACGACTGATCCATCGAGATACCGCCCTGCATCACGCCGCCGGCCGGAAACTCCGTGGTCGGCAGATCCAGGAACATGGTCGAAGGGGAAAAGTCTTCGATGCCGTTGTGCAGGATATTGATGTGGTAGGTGATCGTCCACGGCACTTCCAGCACATCCGACGGATCGATCATCGAGGCGCTGGATTCCAGATTTTCGCCGAAATAGATCATGTCGACATCCAGGTTGCCGCCGATCTTGACGCCATTGGCGTCAAAGATGGGCTGCACATGGCCGTTACGCAACGGGCCGGTGTAATGCAGCATCGCAAAACCCTCATAGGCCCGATTCACCACCGCCTTGCCGGTCAAGGGATTGCCTTCGAGGATGTCGATGGCATTCTTGATCGCTTGGCGTTTCAGGCGTTTACGCGCCAGCGCCGAACGATAGCCCTGCTCGATATCGCTGATTGCCACATCCAGATCGGTTTCCGGTGAAGCCGGATTGATATCACGCACCGTCACCGGACCATCGTGCAGGTTGTAACGGCCATCGGGGGTCGAGGGCAGCGTGTTGACCATTTCCGAGCCATCCGGGCGACGGTAGTTTTCATAGACCGTCATCAGGAAGTTGGAGCCGGGCAGGTTTTCATTGTTGTCCTGCGCCGGATACTTGCCTTCTGGCGTCACCACAAACGTGGTGTTGCCATCGGCGGAACGGGTGGTGCAAGAATTGCCGGGTTTCTGGGTCGCCTGGGGATGCACGCCGCCGGCCGAAACGAAATTGGTCGGAATACAGGAAGAAACCGCCTGCACCCCGCTGCTCATGCCCAGTCCCAGCGCAAGAGCCACCGCCGCAGCGGTGCTTACATATGGAATCTTGTTACTCATGGTCTTGATCTCCTAATCCGAAGTCGGTCAGCACGTTTGGCGGACCGAACTTGCGGATGATTGAAGGATGGAATGACGTTCTTCGGCCGCTTAGGCTGCGTGCATGTCGAGCAGGAACGGCTTGTGCGCCGCACCGGTGCTGAGACGGGCGACGGCTTCGGCGATAAAGATCGGATGCAGGCGGACTGGCTTGCGCAGCCAACGCCCCATCTTTTCGTTGCCGACCCAAGCCACGCCGTGGGCGCTACCCATCACGCCAAACGTCATCAGGATCTGCCGCACCGCGGCCGGCTCACCGCTCAAAAACTGCCAGCGCGCGCCTTTCTTCTCGGCGTAGGCTTTCAGGCTGTCGGCGGTATCGACTTCGGGCTTGGTGGTCACCGTGTACATGAACACATCTTTGCCCAAGCGATCGCCGATCATTTCTTGCACCTTGAGCAGGTTGTCGATCACCGGAAATACCTTTTCGCCATCGACCGAGGCAAAGCTGAGCAGCACCAGTTTGTCCTGGATCAGGTTCTCGTAAAACCAGAACTTGCGCTGGTCTTGATCCTGCACCAACACCTGGGGCATGCGTTTG
>PEUI01000148.1:0-4106 GCA_002785585.1 Lysobacterales bacterium CG02_land_8_20_14_3_00_62_12 | reverse complement strand
TGTGCCCAGCGCCGCCAAAACGGATCTTCTACTTTTCATCATGAATTCCTCATTAAGTTGAGTGTCGATCTGCAATTGCAGCGGATCAGGGCACGACGTCCCAACGCACCATCATCGCGTTGTCTTCGTGGGTGTTGTTGTGGCAATGGATCGGGAAGCGGCCGAGGAAGTCGTCAAAACGGTAATAGACCTTCACCTCGTCGCCGGGGCCGATGGTCATCACGTCTTTACGAGCATGGCCGACACCGGTCGGAGCACGACCATTCCACGACAGGATCTGACATTCTTCAAAGTGCACATGCACCGGATGCGACCAGGTGGCGCCGGCATTGCGGAACGTCCAGATTTCTGCGGTGCCCTGTTTGGGCGCGGCCGACACGATGGTCGGGTCCATGAACGTGCCGTTGATCGTCCACAGACCCATGTCGTGATCGAACACCCAACTGCGGTGCGCGGCGACTTTGGTCAAGTCGATCGGCGGGAACGGACGCAGGGTATCGGGTACCCGGCTGCGATCATCGACATTGCTTTCGATCACGTCGAACCGCATCACCGGCATGCGCTTGTCGCCTTCCAGCACGCGGCCGGTGGGACCCTGTCCGTTGACCTGTTCCATGATGTTGTAGAGCACGATCGAACTGCCCGCGGTGTAACGCGAGAAATCGATAATCACATCGATGCGGTTGGCCGGTCCGATAACGATGCTGTTCACTTCAACCGGCGCTTCCAGCAAATTGCCGTCGTTGGAGATGGCAATCATTTGGCTGGCGTCGGCCAGCTGCAGTTCGTACATGCGCGACGGGCCGCCATCAAGGAAGCGCATGCGGTACTTGCGGCGCTCGACGCGATGGAACGGATATGCCTTGCGGTTGACCGTGATCACATCACCGAGATGGCCATCGGTGTTGAACACGTTGTAGGTGGGGTGGCCTTCGGCGGTAAAGCGCACGTCGTGCAGGATGAAGTACAGGTCGTACTGGCCATAACCACTGGGCAGACGCAAGGCGCCGTTGCGGTTGCTACGCTCGTCACCGGAGTCGATGTCGTCATAGAAAATCGCCATTCCCGACAGCCCCGCGTACACATTGGTGGCGGTGAAGTCGATCATGTGATCGTGGTACCACAGGCTGCCCAGCGCTTCGCGGTAATCGTTGCGGGCATAAAACATCGTATGGTGGTGATCCCAGAACTGGCCGGGCTCGATGAAGTCCATCGGGTAACCATCGCTCTCACTAGCAACGTGCGAATTGTGTAGATGCGTAGTGATTGCCGGATAACCGAATGGAATCTTGGCGTTTTCGGCCTGCGGCAACATGTTGTAGCGGCGGATGAACAAGGGCTCGCCGTACTTGGCGACCAAGGTCTCGCCGGGGGCGGCGTTGTTGAACATCCACGCCAGCGAACCATTGTTCGGGTTCAAGGCGGACAGCGCCGGATGGTAGTTCCAGTAACCCTCGCGGATGATCTGTTGATAAAACTTGCGCGGAGGGAACTCGTTGTAGCGTTGATGGCGGGCCGGGTTGGGTGCGGGGTTGAGGCTTGCACTATTGACCGGTGCCATTGCCGGCGGGATGTAGACCGGCTGGGTCCACAACGGTACCGGCGGGCTATCGTGCTCGGTGGTCTGATTGCGCAGTCCTTCCGGTCGGCACAATTGTGCCTGCGCCTTTTCGGAGAGCATTGCTCCACCGAAAATGGCGGGCGTTACCGCAACGCCTGCCTTTAGTACGTCTCTTCTGTTAGCCATGGTTTGCGTGCTCCTGTAGCACTGGAAATTGATGTCAAATCACCTTGCCGCCTTTGCACCACGACCGTGGCCAGGGCGTTCAACGAGACCATAAGGATTGCGCTGCTTTCGGCCCTACCCGCATCGATCTGGAGGGTTCCCTTGCGATCACTTTGGATCGAAGGCCATCTACCCGCCCCAGCCGCTGCCCATCCCGTGCCTTAAAGCCCCAACACTCCCTCCAACCCACCACCCACGTAATGTCCGAAATCATCGGCCGCCGACAGCGACGAACTTTTTCGGTGTGCGGCAAATTGCCACAGCTACCGGTAGCCGTATGTGACTCGAGCTACACAGATGCAGATTTATTTTCGGTGCTGGATCAATCGCTCAAACGCGCAGAATTGGGCACAGCAATCATCGGGACCAGCGGCGCGCCGCAGCTAGTTTTTTGGGGGCAGATGCCGGTCAGCGCAACAACGACGGCTACCGGCCACCGCAACGGTGTCGCTGCGACCAACCAAAGTGATCGTGGCGCACTGCCGCGGGGCTAGTTACGGCGACAGCGCTGGCGCGGGTTTTCCCCACTGCTGATAGAGCTCGGCGTAGCGCCGCTTGGACGCCTGCACACGCGGATCGGTGGCGGCAAATTGTTTGACTACGGATTGATAGCTGGCGCGAATCAGCGGCTCGGCCTCGGCAAATTGGCCAGACCGATACAGCGCTTCACCGTAATTGCCGCGGATCGCTGCCAGGTGCCAATGCTCCGGCAAAATTACCCGTTCGGCACGCGGCAACAACGCTCGATAGCCGACAATGGCACGCGCAAGATCACCGCGTTTGATGATCAGCGAGTACAGGTTGTTCTGCATCATCAGGGTCTCTGGGTGGTCGGCACCGTTGGCCTTGGCAAACAGTTCGGCGGCCTGCCGCAGCAACACCTCGGCGCGCGGCAGATCTTGCATTTCGCGCGCCAAAATGCCCAGCACATTGAGGGCTCGCAGCGTTTCCGGATGGGTTTCGCCAAGCACGCGGCGGCGCTTCTGGAAGACCTGATCCATCAACGTGTTGGCTTCGGCCAGGCGCCCGGCGCCGCGCAGTGCCAGCGCCTGATTGCCCTGCATCAGCAGGATGTCCGGATGATCCGCGCCGAGCAGTTTGGCGCGAATCGGAATCTGTTCCGCAAACGCCGCCAACGCTTCCTTGATTTTGCCGCCATCGGCCATCGTCATCGCCACATGCGCGCGGTAGCGCAGGGTCTCCGGATGGTTGGGTCCGAGGACCGATTCAGCGGCCAGCGCGGCATCGCGATAGCGCGACTCCGCGAGCGGATAATCGCCTTTTCGATAGGCTAGGTTGGCCGCCATCGACAACAGTTGCAGCACGATCGGATGCGCGGGCCCGAGGCGTTGGCGCTCGGTGTTGTAGGCATCATCGATCAATTGATCGGCTTCTGCCCATGCCCCGCGGCCACCCAGAATGTCGGCCAGTGCCGCCTTGGCACCACTGACCGGGGTGCTGAACTCGCCGCTGGCGGTGACCGCCAACGCCAGATTGTCGCGGGCGATTTTTTCGGCGCGCTCGCTGTCGCCCAATTGGGCGGCCACGGTAGCGGCCGCACGGCGGACTTCTTCGGCGGTGCCGCTGGCGAGCCCGGCAATTTGACCGATATTGGGTAGCAAGCGATCCAGGGTTTTGGCTGCCGCTTGGTTGTTGCCCAGCTCGGACTCGGTCAGCGCCAGCTCGATCTCCGCCTGGATGCGTTCCGGTGCCGACGCCGGGTATTGCGCCACCAGTGCGGTAACCGCGCCCTGCAGTTGCTGGTGGGCGGCATCGAGCTGGCCGAGTCGGCGCAAGGTGCGGCCGAGCAGGGTGGCAATCTCGCCGCGCAATCCGGGTTGGTCGGCCAGATCGGCTTTCAGTTTGCTGCCCGCCATGGCCAGCGCATCGATCACCCGCACTTCGCGCGCATTGCCACTGTCGCCGCGCAATTTCCACGGGTCCGGCGCGGCAATCATTTCTTCCAAAAAACTGCGGGTGGCCAGCGCCCGCGCACTTTCACTGGCGGCCAGATCGCGCTGTTTTTCGGCTTCGTGTTGCGAAGCTTCGGCGCGCGCACGCTGCTGACTGGCTTCGATCGCCATCCAACTGGTGCCGATGATGCCAACCACCAGCGCCACCAGCACCGCTGCTGCTGCCGTCACCGCCAACCGATGGATGTAGGTCGGCTCAAGCCGCGCAGCGGCGGAGGAGGTAGGTCGGCTCAAGCCGCGCAGCGGCGGAGCCGACAAGCTTGGGGTGTCGGCCAGGTTCAGCGCTGCGGCAGTCTTCAACATTGTCGGATCCGCGCCTGCGGCGCTTGATCCGACCTACCTGCTTC
>PEUI01000300.1:708-4088 GCA_002785585.1 Lysobacterales bacterium CG02_land_8_20_14_3_00_62_12 | reverse complement strand
TTCCACCACCAGCCATAAGCCGGCCGCGTCCGGCGCGCTGACCCCCGCGACGTACACGGCATTGTCGAAGCGGATCGTCTTGTCAAAGCGCGGCACGCCGGTGAGGCTCAGCCCCACCGCCAGCCAGTCCTTGGCGTTGTCGACGGATTGGCCTGACTTGAACTGGCTGCTGATGGCGAAGATGCCACCGCTGGCCGATACCCGGAACTGAGTGTCGCTGCTCGCAAACGCCAGATTGCTTGATCGCCACTGCCAATCGACGCTGCCGTCTGCACGCAGGCGTCGCATGCCGACGCGTACCGCCTGCGGATTGCCGGCCTCAGCGTGGTGGATCGCCAAAAGCACGCCAGCGCCGACCGGGTTGGCACGCATATCGACCACGCGCTGCAAGGGGTCATCGAGCGCGATGCGGGCGGTGATTCGGCCATCATCACCCAAGCGCACCACCTGCGCGATTCTGATGTTGTCCAGATTGAGGAAGTTGGAATCATCGGGGATGACGTTGTCGGTGATGGCGACCCATATCTCACCCGCCGCATCGATCTCTACGGCGCGGCAAAATCGGCCGTCCAACTCCGTTTGCCACTGCGTCTGGCCGTCCGCGTTGATGCGAACCACCATGCACAAAGATCGGCGAAAGCGCGATGTGGGTGCGTCGATCTCATGCTGGGAGCCGTACACGAAGCCGCCATCGGGCAGAAGTTTTTTAGCAAATCCGCCATCGAATGACCAATGCAGCGGGTTGCCGTTCGCATCGAAGCGGCCCACGGCTGGCGACGTCGATCCATCCGCCTGATTCTGCAAGACCCCCGACGCGAAGTATCCATCGGCGCGCGATTCGGACAACGCCTCGGGCAAGAAAGTCGCTAGCGGCTGCGGGTCGGGGTCGGCCAAAACCGTCCACGGCTCGGCACCGGCCCCAGCGCTCGCCGCCATCAGTAGCACGAGCAGTCCAATTCGCACTCGCTTCATGTTGCTTCTCTCTTTTGTTTTGGTGGCCGGGGTGGCCGTTCCAGGGTGGCCGATGGCTGACACCAACGGTGATGATGGTGCAGTCGCCACTGGCAGCCGCACGGGGAGACCCGCGCGCGCCAAGAAACCTTTCGTCGCAATCGGCGGCGAGGGTACCGCATCGTCAGGGGCGGCGCACAGACTGGCGCCGGGCGCCGCGACAGCCGTTCAGCATGGCGCCAATCCACGGCGACAACCCGCTAGGCGGGCTGCGGCAGCCATCTGGACACCCGGCAAACCCGCTAGAATGCGCGGCTTCCCAACCGGATCAATCCCATGCGTATCCTTGCGGAAGCTCTGACCTTTGATGATGTATCGCTGGTGCCGGCGCATTCCACGATGCTGCCGCGCGATGTTTCCACGGCGACCCGGCTGACGCGCAGCATTGCGCTGAATATCCCGATTGTTTCGGCGGCGATGGATACGGTGACCGAGTCGCGGTTGGCGATCACCATGGCGCAGTCCGGCGGCATCGGCATCATGCACAAGAACATGAGCATCGAACAGCAGGCGGCGGAAGTCCGACTGGTAAAGAATTTCGAAGCCGGGGTGATCCGCGATCCGATCACGGTGACGCCGGGCACCAGCGTTCGCGAGGTGTTGAAGATCACCCGGGCGCGCAATATTTCCGGCGTGCCGGTGGTTGAAAACGGCCACCTGCTCGGCATCGTGACCAGCCGTGACCTGCGTTTTGAAACGCGACTGGATGAACCGGTCAGCCGCATCATGACCGAGAAAAACAAGTTGGTAACGGTCGCCGATGGCGCCAGCGATGACGAAGTTTTGGGGTTGATGCACCAGTACCGCATCGAAAAAGTATTGGTGGTGAACCAGGCCTTTGAGTTGCGAGGTTTGATCACCGTCAAAGACATCCAGAAAGCGCGCGACAATCCGCACTCCGCCAAAGACGCCTTCGAGCGATTGCGGGTCGGTGCTGCGGTGGGTGTCGGTGGTGATACCGAAGCCCGGGTCGCCGCGCTGGTTGAAGCCGGGGTCGATGTGCTGGTGGTGGATACCGCGCACGGTCATTCGCAAGGCGTGCTGGAGCGCGTGCGCTGGGTCAAACGTGAGTTTCCGTTGGTCCAGGTGATCGCCGGCAATATTGTGACGGCGGATGCGGCACGCGCCCTGGTCGATCACGGCGCCGACGCGGTCAAGGTCGGCGTTGGCCCGGGCTCGATCTGCACCACGCGCATTGTTGCCGGGGTGGGGGTGCCACAGATTTCGGCGATCGCCATGGTTGCCGCCGCCTTGCGCGATAGCGATGTGCCGCTGATCGCCGACGGCGGCATTCGTTACTCCGGGGATATCGCCAAGGCGCTGGTCGCCGGTGCCAGTTGCGTGATGATCGGTGGCATGTTCGCCGGCACCGAAGAAGCCCCCGGCGAGGTCGAGCTGTATCAGGGTCGCGCTTACAAGAGTTATCGCGGCATGGGTTCGCTCGGCGCCATGCAGCTCGGTTCCAAGGATCGTTATTTCCAGGACGCCAGCGAGGCCGACAAGCTGGTGCCGGAAGGCATCGAAGGCCGCGTGCCGTATCGCGGGTCGCTGCGCGACATCGTCCATCAATTGATCGGCGGTATCCGCGCCAGCATGGGCTATTGCGGCTGCACCACGATCGATGAAATGCGCAGCAAGCCGCAATTTGTGCGGGTGACCAGCGCCGGCGTGCGGGAGTCGCACGTCCACGATGTCGCCATCACCAAGGAAGCGCCCAATTACCGGATGGAGTGATCGCTGCATGTCTGACCGCCACCTGTCAAACCTCCACGCTGACCGGATTCTGATCCTCGACTTTGGCGCCCAGTACACGCAATTGATCGCCCGCCGGGTGCGCGAAATCGGCGTTTATTGCGAGGTCTGGGCCTGGGATCACGATCCCGCTGAAATCGCCGCGTTTGCGCCCAAAGGCATCATTCTCTCCGGCGGTCCGGAATCGACCACCCAAGCCGATGCCCCGCGCGCGCCGTCGGCGGTGTTCGCTGTCGGCGTGCCGATCCTCGGTATTTGCTATGGCATGCAAACCCTGGCAGCACAGCTCGGCGGCGCCACCGAAGCCGCCGACCAGCGCGAGTTCGGCCATGCCTGCGTCGAGGTGGTGGCGGCGGATGCCTTGTTGGCTGGTTTGTCGGATCACCCCGGCGCGCCGCCGCGACTCAATGTCTGGATGAGCCATGGCGACCATGTCGCGCAGGTGCCCCCGGGCTTTGTCATCACCGCGCGCACCGAGCGCATTCCGGTGGCGGCGATGGCCGATGAAACCCGGCGTTGGTATGGCGTGCAATTCCATCCCGAAGTCACCCATACCCTTCAGGGCGAGGCATTGCTGCGACGCTTTCTGGTGACTATTTGCGGCTGCCAGACCTGGT
>PEUI01000300.1:0-660 GCA_002785585.1 Lysobacterales bacterium CG02_land_8_20_14_3_00_62_12 | reverse complement strand
AGGTCGGGCACGACCAGGTGCTGCTTGGCCTGTCTGGCGGCGTCGATTCGTCGGTGGTGGCGGCCTTGCTGCATCGGGCGATTGGTGATCGGCTGATCTGCGTATTTGTCGATACCGGCCTGCTGCGTTGGCACGAAGGCGATCAGGTGATGGCGACGTTTGCCGAGCACCTGGGGGTAAAAGTGATTCGGGTAAACGCGGCGGATCGCTATTTCGGCGCGCTCGCCGGGATCACCGATCCGGAGGCCAAACGCAAGATCATCGGTCGCCTGTTTATCGAGATTTTCGACGAACAAGCAGCACTGCTCGACCAGGTGAAGTGGCTGGCGCAAGGCACGATCTACCCGGACGTGATCGAATCGGCCGGCAGCCGCACCGGCAAGGCCCACGTCATCAAGAGCCACCACAATGTCGGCGGCCTGCCGGATCACATGAAATTGGGGCTGGTCGAACCGCTGCGCGAATTGTTCAAAGACGAAGTGCGCCGCGTCGGCGTCGAACTCGGCCTGCCACGGGAGATGGTGAATCGCCACCCGTTCCCCGGGCCCGGTCTCGGCGTGCGCATCCTCGGCGAAGTCCGGCGCGAATACGCCGAACTGCTGGCACAGGCCGATGCCATCTTCATCGACGAACTGCACCAGAGCGGCTGGTATGACCGCA
>PEUI01000331.1 GCA_002785585.1 Lysobacterales bacterium CG02_land_8_20_14_3_00_62_12 | reverse complement strand
CCGCCCGCTGCAGCCATGATCAGCACCGCCAATGCGGAGGTCTTTGGCAGCTTTACCGCGCCGCCCAATACCGGCATCACCGTCAACGACATCGCGGCTTATCACAGCGGCAATCAATGGTTGGTACAGGTGCCTTTGCAGGCGGGCAGCAACACGCTCACCGTGGTCCTGCATGCCTTCGATGGCAGTACCCAAACCCTCACGCGCAACGTGGACCGCGCCGCCGATCCGCTGGCGCCAGAAGACGTGGTGGTGCCCAATCGCTCGGACATCGCGGCCTTCCATGCGCGCTTCAGTATCAACGTCACCAACCTGGCCCAGCTCAGTGCCGACTTTGATGGCGATGGCAACATCGATCTGATCGACAGCGCGCCCTCGGGCAGCGTCAACTTCGTCTACCGGCAACCCGGTCGCTATCGGGCCGAGTTCACCTTGACACCAAACATCGGTGCGCCAAGCACGGTCGCGCGTTACCTGTTGGCCGAACACCCTTCGGAAGTCCGGCAAACGCTCTGCCATGTCTTCGGCGTGATGCGCAGCAAGCTGATCGCCAATGACATCCCCGGCGCGCTCACGGCGCTGGTGACCGAGCTGCGGCCCGGCTTTCAGGACTTCTGGACCGGCGTCGGTGCCGCCGAACTGCCCACGCTCGCGGCCAATCTTGGCACCATCGTTGATGGCCGATTCTCGCCGGACCAAGCCGAGCTGATTCTGGCCCGACCCGATCCGGACAATCCCGGCCAGGCATTCGCGTTTCGGGTGCAGTTCGCACGCAATGAAGATGGGATCTGGCGCATCACGGCGATGTGAACCGCGTGTTGATCGCAACCCAAGCCAAGCCGGGAAACCGACCATGAATGATCTTGAAAATCTCCCCGAACGCCAATCACGCACCGGCCGCTTGTTGCGTTGGTGCTGGCGGCACAAGCTGCGCGCGACACTGCTGCTGCTCGTGTTGCTCCCGCTCTTGCCGGTGCTGCTGATCGCCCTATTGGTCGTGTTGAGCAACGGCACAATGAAGGCACAGAGTTGGTGGGCAGTCCATGGCTATCACCGGGATATCGAGATCGAGGGACAACTCCTGGACTACGACACCAAGCAGCCGCTGGCCGATGTGCTGGTGGCGGTGCTGGTGCGCGGCGACCGCTGGTTAGACTCTTCGAGATCATGGTTCTATATACCTTTTAACCCAGGCCATGGCGGTGGCGGTGGCGGCACCTACCGTTGTAGCCCCGCCAGTGCTGTCGTGCGTACCGATGCCGAAGGCCGCTACCGCTATCGAGTTGGTTTTGCGGAGGCAACCGACGGTGGCCAGTACGCCCGCGCGGACACCCTAGTCAGACCCTACAACTACGGCTATGAAGCCGTGTATGCAGATGATGGACAGCCGGATTACAAGATTGACCCCCCGTTCAATGGCAGGTCCCACATTTACCACCCATACGTGGACTTTGGACTGGCCCGTCCCATGGCGATGCGCAAGATTCCAGCGGACGCTGATCGGGATTTGCGAATCAAGAACAGTGTCGATCTGTACTGTCATGTGACCCCCACTGATCGAACCTATCGAAGTTGGGTGGAGCGTGCTGCCGTTGTATCTGAGGACGCTTGGCGGGAATGGTGCATGCCTGGGGGCGAGTGGGCCGAGGACCGAAGCTACGCGAGTTATCTCCTTGTGGGGCAATTTGACAGCACCTTGGGAATCGTCCACCAATACCACTTTCCTGAAACAGACGAGGGGTACCGTCGGTTGGCGATAGAGCAGAAGAACAAGGGCTCCCCGTTCCGCACCCCGTCGAATTTTCTCCAGGACCACCTGCTGCCCGACTATCCATTCCAGAAATGTTGGGGCGACCGGTCAGCATGCGTAGATTTTACTGCGGTCCAAAAACAGAAACTATGTGATGACTTGAGAGAAAGCCGTCGTCAATTGCTGCAATGGGAGCATCAACAATGAACCGTCTCGCAATCTGCGTGCTTACCGTATCTGCTTTCTCCACCAGCGGCGTGATCTCTGCCTACGAGGTGGATACCCATGCCTTGATGAGCTACCACAGTTTCCAACGATCTGTACTGGTCAACAACGACTTTGGCAGCCGTTGGGGTACTGACCGCTTCGACAACCTGAAGCCTTTTCATCTGCCCGATACGGCACCGTATACGGAGCGCCGGGACGACTATTTTGATCTGTCGCCTGATCGTTGGGCCTTGGAACTGTTTGATACGCGTCGCCGTTTCAAAGCCTATGAACGCTTGCAGTTTCCCGCGTTGGAGGATTTCCGTGGCAGCGGTGGCTCAGATGATCCAGAACGGCCCAATGACGATCCAACCTCAAGAGCGCAGGAACTGCGAATGCTTGCCTGGCTGATGCGCGGCACCGTGCGCGAAGACGATGTGCTACAGAAGGACTATCGCCCCCTGGAAATCAAACCAGACCTTGACCCGCGCGGAGAAATTCGTCGGGTGTTCCATCACTTTTATGATCCGATTCACGGCTCCGGTGCGTTGTCACCGCCGGGCCTGGGCACATCGGCCTGTGCTTTGATCGCGGGTGGGCTGAGCGCTGGCTGTCAGCCATCCACCGACTGGGCGTTGGGGGTAAGCGGTGTCGCGATCACTCCCACCGGGAGCGCAGATCCGAATCGCCGCAATCATTTCAGTTGGGCGGATGGTCGCGAAGCGCTGTGGTGTGCGCTCACCCATCGCAGCAACTTGCTGACCCCAGCACTGGACGCGGGTAATCGTCGGCTGTGTTGGGCGACTGCGGTGGCCTCGTTGGGTCACGTTCTGCACCTGTTGCAGGACACGGCGCAACCCCAGCATGTGCGCAATGACGAACACAATCCCCCGGAATTGCCATGGAACAGCGTATTCGATCCCCTGACCAACTTTCTGTTTACCACCCGAGAGCCGCGGCGTACCTACGAATTGTGGACCAACTTCCGCGCCGCCAGCGAAATCAGTGGACCGCTGGGCGAAGACGCCGCCTGGCGCACCCTGTTCGCAAGCGCCGCAACGCCGCAGCCCCCCATCGTCACCGGTAATTACCCCAAGCCGATGTTTTCGCTGCCGGTGAAGTACTTCACCACCAAGTTCGATGAGCCGGGCACACCAGCCGCCCGCCGTGGCTTGGCGGACTTTACCAACCGC
This sequence comes from Lysobacterales bacterium CG02_land_8_20_14_3_00_62_12, assembly GCA_002785585.1. Lineage (GTDB taxonomy): Bacteria > Pseudomonadota > Gammaproteobacteria > Xanthomonadales > Ahniellaceae > 0-14-3-00-62-12. The sequence continues at coordinate 941 of PEUI01000331.1, read as the reverse complement.
AATTTCTATTCCGAAGGCACCCAGTTCAGCAGCGACTATCCGTCGCCGCCGGCAGATCGCACGGCCACCGCGCCGGGCATGAGCGTGGTCAATTCGATCTATGGCCAGGTCGATGGTTTTGGCACGCTGACCGAGCGCGTGGTGCTCTGGAACAAGGTCGATACCGCCGAACCGACGGCGACCGATCCACCGCTCAATCCTTTTGCCGGGCGTATTCCACTGACGACGCAGAGCATCTGGTTGCCGACACCGGGCGCCCTGCCTCCGCCGTATCCGCTGCCAGCGGCCTCGACCATCAGTCTGGACCAATACACCACCCAGGCCGATGTGCTGATCCCACGCGCGATCAGTTATGGCGCCGGCCTGATCGATTATTTCTTTCGCGGTCAATTGGCAGTGGACTCGGTGGCGGTGCCACAGGGCGTGGTCGGCGTGGTCGATCAAGGGGTGACCCATTCGGTGGATGCGCAGGGCTATCCGCGCGGTAACGACGGATTGATCTTTGGCTTCAAGAAACTGCGCCTGCAATTGCGCAACAGCACCGCGCCGATCACCGAGGCCGGTACCGCGATCGTGTTTCCCCAGGCTGTGGGTGTTGGTCAACTGGTCGCGGTGGCGCGCTATCACCGCAACACTTGCTATGGGTCCAGCCTGAGCGGCCAGCGCGTGCAGCACTATGCACCCCCGCCGCAGCAGTTGATCGACGAACCGGCCTGTGCCACTGGCGTGCAGCGCACTGACTTCCAGGAGATTTCGGTCTCCGCTACCCTGCCGATCAGCGGCCCGGCCGATCTGCCCGGTGGCGATGGTGGGGCGACTACGGTGGACAAGTTGTTCGACTTCAGCGATCAACCGATCCCGATCAATGCCACTGATGTGTTCATTCAAGTGGTCTATCGCGGTGTACTCGGGGATGAGCCCGATGCCATTGCCACCGGTAC
>PEUI01000264.1:5541-9057 GCA_002785585.1 Lysobacterales bacterium CG02_land_8_20_14_3_00_62_12 | reverse complement strand
CTTATCGCCCGCCTGCGTCGTTGCACAAAGCGTCACATAGTCCGACTATGCTCCCCTTTGTGCGCCTTGCAGGCGAACGAAATTCCTGCGCAATCTGCGCAAGTTATTTCTGCGCAACGCCTAAGCCTGCGTCGCCGGGCCACCAATCGGGCCCGCGCCTGGCGTGGCCGCACCACCGGGGGTTTGCGGCTTGTCGATCCAGTCCTTGGGAGGACCCGGCAAACGCCCGGCCATGATCGTGTCGATCTGATCGGAATCGATGGTTTCCCACTGCAACAGAGCGTCGGCCATCAACGTCATTTTGTCCCGATTGGCGTTGATCAGCTCGGTCGCGCGCTGGTGCGCCCGATCAATCAAACGCCGCACTTCCGAGTCGATTTTGTTGGCGGTGACCTCGGACACATGCTTGGTCTGCGTCATCGACCGGCCGAGAAACACTTCTTCCTCTTCTTCGGCATAAGCCATCGGCCCGAGTTCTTCCGACAGGCCGTATTTGGTCACCATGTTGCGCGCCAACTGGGTGGCGCGGTGGATGTCGTTGGAGGCCCCGGTGGTGACTTGATCGGCGCCAAAAATCAACTCCTCGGCCACCCGTCCGCCGTACAGGCTGCACAACAGACTTTCCAGATGTTGCTTGCTGTGGCTGTAGCGATCGGTCTCCGGCAGGAACATGGTGACGCCGAGGGCGCGCCCGCGCGGGATGATCGAAACTTTATAGACCGGGTCGTGATCCGGCACCAGGCGACCGACGATGGCGTGTCCGGCCTCGTGGTAAGCGGTGAGTTTTTTCTCGTTTTCGCTCATCACCATCGACTTGCGTTCCGCGCCCATCAGAATCTTGTCTTTGGCCCGCTCGAAGTGCTCCATCCGCACCAGCTTGCCATTGTCGCGGGCAGCAAACAGCGCGGCTTCGTTGACCAGATTGGCCAGATCGGCACCAGAAAAACCCGGCGTGCCGCGCGCGATCTTGCTGGGATCGACTTCATCGCCCAGCGGCACCTTGCGCATGTGTACTTTCAGAATCTGTTCACGGCCCCGCAAATCCGGCAGCGGCACCACCACCTGGCGATCAAACCGGCCCGGCCGCAACAAGGCCGGATCGAGCACGTCGGGACGATTGGTCGCGGCGATGATGATGACGCCTTCGTTGCCCTCGAAGCCATCCATCTCGACCAGCAACTGGTTGAGCGTCTGCTCGCGTTCGTCGTGACCGCCACCCAGACCGGCACCACGATGGCGACCGACGGCGTCGATTTCATCGATGAAAATGATGCACGGTGCGTGCTTCTTGGCCTGCTCAAACATGTCGCGCACGCGACTGGCGCCAACACCGACGAACATCTCGACGAAATCGGAACCGGAAATGGTGAAAAACGGCACCTTGGCTTCGCCCGCAATCGCCTTGGCCAGCAGGGTCTTGCCGGTACCCGGCGAACCGACCAGCAACACGCCGCGTGGAATGCGTCCGCCCAGGCGTTGAAACTTGCCGGGATCGCGCAGGAACTCGACCAGTTCTTTCACTTCGTCTTTGGCTTCATCGACCCCGGCAACATCGGCGAAGGTGATTTTTACCTGGTCCTCGCCCTGCAAGCGGGCGCGCGAGCGACCGAAGCTCATCGCGCCACGGCCGCCACCGCCGGCTTGCATCTGCCGCATAAAATAAATGAACACACCCAGAAACAGCAGCACCGGCAGAATGTTGATCAAGATGGTGACCAACAGGTTCTCGCGCTGTTTGGGCTTCTGCACAATTTCAACGTCGTGCGCATCCAGATCGTCGATCAGTTTCAGATCCAAGGGCGCGTTGGTCACGAACGCCCCACCGTCTTTGCGCTCGCCAACGATGCTGCCGCCATCGGCAGAAATCTCCACCTTGGCAACATTGTCGTTGCGCACTTCGCGCAGAAAGTTCGAATACGGCAGCTCGGCGCTGGCACCGACGCCGCCGCCCAGCGAATGAAACACGCTGAGCAGCACCAGCAGAATCACCAGCCACACCAGAATCTGTTTAACCCAATCATTCAGCACTGTGTTTTTCCTTTAGCGGTGGGCGTCTTTCAAATCGGTGGCCAGGGCATACACCTCGGAGCTGCGTAACCGCGAGGCTTTGGGCTTGCGCATCGTCACTTTACGGTAGCGGGTGCGCAGGTCTTTCAGATACAGATCAAAGCCAACGCCCTGAAACAACTTGACTAAAAATCCACCGCCGGGCTTGAGGTGGGCTTGGGCAAAATCGCGTGCCAGCTCGGCCAGCTCCATCGAACGCGGTTGGTCGACCGACTCTACTCCGCTCATGTTGGGGGCCATGTCCGACAACACAAGGTCCACCGGCGCACCCGCCAACATCGACTCAAACGCCTGCAAGACCCGTGCCTCGCGAAAATCGCCGTGCAAAAACTCGACGCCGGGAATGCTCGGCATCTCCAGAATGTCCAAGGCAAACACGCGACCGCGTTGGCCGAGCGAGCGGCCGAGCATCTGCGACCAGCCACCCGGCGCAGCGCCGAGATCGACGACGACCATACCGGGCTTGAGAAAACGGTCGCGTTCGATCAGTTCTTCGAGCTTGTAAGCAGCGCGCGAACGCAGGCCTTCGGTTTGCGCGCGCTTGACGAATGGGTCGTTGAAATGTTCGGTCAACCAGCGCTGACTGGACTTGCTGCGCTGCACTTGAAGATCCTCGTAGTGGCGCGGAAAACGTCGAGAGACGGGGTGCGCATGATACCCTGCGCGCCAATTCAATACCGGATCGGATCATGGCACTTAGCAAGGAACACGTCCGCTATCTGCGCGGAATGGCACACACCCAGAGCCCGATCGTGATGGTTGGCAACAAGGGGGTCAGTCAAACCCTGGTGACCGAATTGGCGGCGGCCTTGGATCGCCACGAGTTGGTCAAGATCCGGGTGATGGCCGAGGCCCGCGAAGATCGTGAACAATTGATCGAAGGACTACTGAAAAGCGCTGGCGCCGAGCTGATCCAAAGGGTCGGCCACACCGCCACTTTGTTCAAGCGCAATGCCAAGCAGCCGAAGATCGTGCTGCCTGGCGAAAAACCGGTGAGCAGCCACCCGGCGCGTGCTGACGCGCCAACCCGGCGCGCCAGTGCCGTACCCGGCCGCTCGGGCGCGACCGGCGCGTTTCGCAAACCAGCACCGCGTTTCGAACGCACACCAATTTCGCGCGAAAGTGGTGACTTCGAGGATCGCACCACGATCACCCGCAGCCCTTACGCCAAGCGCGATGCGTCCGCGCCAACGGAGCGCGCACCACGCGCCGAACGCGCCGCTTATCCGCGCCGCGAAGCCAGCAGCTTCGCCGATCGCGGCGCTGCCGGGCCACGCCAACCGTACGTCCGCCGCGAAGCCGGCAGTGAGCGCCCGGCCAGCGCCGAGCGCAAACCGTATGTGCGCCGCGAAGGTGGCAGTTTCACCGGTCACCGTGACGGCGCCGAGCGCAAACCGTATGCGCGCCGCGAGGGTAGTAGTTTCACCGGTCAACGTGACGGCGCCGAGC
>PEUI01000264.1:4179-5521 GCA_002785585.1 Lysobacterales bacterium CG02_land_8_20_14_3_00_62_12 | reverse complement strand
CTGCCGCCGCGCCGCGCAAGACGTTTCCGTCGCGGGATGAGGCCGGCAGCGTAGGCGCCGAGCGCAAGCCCTACCAGCGCCGGGAAGACGGCATTGCCAGCAGTGGGGTGCGTCGCGAACGCGACCGCCCGGCCTTTGCTGCGGCGGCCGAGCGCAAGCCTTATGCGCGTCGTGAAGCGGCTTCCACCCCGGCAAAAGCGGGCGCCATGCGCAGCGAGCGCGGTGCCTACGTGGGCAAATCGGCATACGGCGAATGGCGTGGCGGGCGAGCGCCGGACCCGTCTGCCGCGGCCGAAACCCGTCGGCCTTCTGGTTACGCCGGCCGCAAGTCGGCCACCGCAGGCTACGCCAAGCCAGGCGGATCGGGTGGCCCGAAGCGCCCCGGATCCAGTCGCGCCGGGGCCAGTCGCGCCGGGGCCAGTCGCCCGAGCAGTCGTCCGGGTGGTTCGCGGCCCACGCGCAAACCTTGAGGTCACTGCGCCATGTTGTTGTCGCTGCAACCGCTGCAACCGGAAATCGGCATCCGCGCCTGCACCTCGGACCGGGTGCTGTTCACCTCCGGCAAGGAGCGCCGCAGCAGTTTCTATCTGGGCCGCGGTGTCGGCGTAATCGATTGGCCGGTGACCGATTGCGCCGAGCTCAGCGTCGCGGATTTGGACGCCCTGTTTGCGCTCACGCCGGATGTCATTTTGCTTGGTACCGGCAGCCGTCAACAGTTTCCACACGCCGAAGTGATGGCGGCCGCACTCAGCCGCCGTATTGGCTTGGAAGTCATGGATAACGCCGCCGCCGCACGCACCTACAACGTCCTCTCCGGCGAAGGTCGCCAGGTGCTGCTGGCGATGCTGATGGACGCGCCGACGGCGGTTGCCGCCAGTTGATGGCGGCCACCTCGACCCATTCGCCCCGCCGCCCTTGAATCAAGCCACCCGCAACACCAGATCACCGCCATGAACGAATCCCTGCACATCACCTGCCCACATTGCGAGGCGGTCAATCGTCTCAGCGAATCCCGGCTGGCCGAAAACCCGAACTGCGGTCGCTGCCATCAGCCGCTGTTTACGGGGCACCCGTTGGTGCTGACCGATGGCAACTTTGAGCGCCTGCTGGAAAGCAACGATCTACCCATCGTCGTCGATGGCTGGGCGGCCTGGTGCGGGCCGTGTCGGCAATTTGCGCCGATCTTTGAAAAAGCCGCTGCCGCACTCGAACCGCGCATTCGGTTCGCCAAACTCGACACCGATGCCGCGCCGCAAACCAGTGCCCGCTTGCAAATCCGCAGCATTCCAACACTGATCATTTTTGGTGGTGGCAAAGAGATTGCGCGCCAATCCGGCGCCAT
>PEUI01000264.1:0-4075 GCA_002785585.1 Lysobacterales bacterium CG02_land_8_20_14_3_00_62_12 | reverse complement strand
ATTTCTGCGCAACGCCTAAATCCCCGCCGCGACACCTGAAGCCACCGCTGGCGCTGGCGCCGCTGCCGTCCCCGGCGCTTCCGCCGCTGCCACTTTGCCAGTCAATGAGAACCCCAGTGATCGATAATTTCAGGTCGCGCCCCACGCCACTGCTCACCTACACCTTGATCGGCGCTTGCGTCGCGGTATTTTTCTGGCTGCGTAGCGATCCAGCAACGGTGTTTGAACTGGCAGCGCTATGGCCGCTGGGCAGCGACTACTTCGCGCCCTGGCAGTTGCTCAGTTACGCCTTTCTGCACGGCGGCTTCAGCCATCTGATTTTCAACATGCTCGGCGTCTTCATGTTTGGCGCCGAACTCGAACGGGGGTTCGGCACGCGCCGGTTTGCCCTGCTTTACTTCGCCAGCGTCATCACCGCAGCGCTGGCACAACTGGCATTTGCGGCAGCCACCGGTTCCGCGCAGCCTACGGTCGGTGCCTCCGGCGGCTTGTTCGGACTGCTGCTCGCCTACGCGATGATTTTTCCCAAGCGCATCATTGTCCTGCTGATTCCGCCGATCCCATTGCCGGCCTGGCTGTTCGTCACGCTCTACGCCGGTGTCGAACTCTACCTCGGCGTCACCGGCACTTTGGAAGGCATCGCCCACTTTGCCCATCTCGGCGGATTGGTCGGCGGCTTTCTGGTGCTGATGTTCTGGCGCGCGCAGGGTCTGCGGCTTCGCTAAGGGCAGAGGACAGAGGACAGAAGTCGTCGGGTGAATCGATACCGCGCCGCCAGCAGCGCCGCCGCTGATTGCTCAGCGACGGCCAACGGCCGCGCGCCAAAGCAATGACCTGCTCGCTATCATCAGCGCCTCGCTGCTGCCGGAGCCTTCATGCTGCCCTCACGCTATTGGGTCTTGGTAATTGTGCTGTTGGCGGCACCGGTATTTGCCGCGCTGGCGCTGGGTTTGGACAGCATCTGGTGGTACGCCTGCGCCGCCGCCGTCGCGCTCGGTGCGCTCGGCCTGCGTGATCTGACGCAAACCCGGCAGAGTATCCGTCGCAACTATCCGATCAGCGCCCATCTGCGCTTTTTGATCGAACGATTTCGACCGGAGATTCGCCAATATCTGCTTGAATCCGACACCGAAGAGGCACCGTTTTCACGCGCGCAACGCTCGATCGTTTATCAACGCGCCAAAAACGATGTCGACAAACGTCCGTTCGGTACCCAGCTCGATGTCTATGCCCCGCAATTCGAATGGATCAACCATTCGCTGACGCCGGCCACCATCAGCGACCACGATTTCCGCATCCGTATCGGCAACGCCCAATGCCGCGCACCGCACTCGGCCAGCGTGTTGAATATTTCCGCGATGAGTTTTGGGGCGTTGTCGTCGCATGCCATTCTGGCCCTGAACGAGGGCGCGCGCCGTGGCGGATTTCATCACGACACCGGCGAGGGCTCGATCTCGCGCTATCACCGCGAACCCGGTGGCGATCTGGTCTGGGAAATTGGCAGCGGTTATTTCGGCTGCCGCCACGACGACGGCAGCTTCAACGTCGAGCGCTTTCAAGAAAACGCCAATAGCGCGCAGGTAAAAATGATCGAGATCAAACTCTCGCAGGGCGCCAAACCTGGCCACGGCGGGGTCTTGCCGGGCGCCAAGGTCAGCCTGGAAATTGCCGCCGCCCGCGGCGTGCCGGTGGGCCAGGATTGTCTATCACCCGCCCAGCATTCGGCGTTCTCAACACCAACGGAATTGCTGCAATTCGTCGCTCGCCTGCGCGAACTTTCTGGCGGCAAGCCGACCGGGTTCAAGCTCGCCATCGGCCATCCCTGGGAATGGTTCGGCATCGCCAAGGCGATGCTCGCCACCGGCATCTGGCCGGATTTCATCGTCGTTGATGGCGGCGAAGGCGGCACCGGCGCGGCGCCGCTGGAGTTCACCGATCACGTCGGCGCGCCGCTGCGCGAAGCGCTGATGCTGGTACACAACACCCTGGTCGGGATCGGTCTGCGCCAGCACATCCGGGTTGGCGCCAGCGGCAAGATCATCACCGCTTTCGATATCGCCCGCACCCTGGCGATGGGCGCCGACTGGTGCAATTCGGCGCGCGGTTTCATGTTTGCCTTGGGCTGCATTCAATCGCAGTCTTGTCACACCGACCGCTGTCCGACCGGCGTCGCCACCCAGGATCCGTTGCGGCAGAAAGCCCTGGTGGTCGCCGACAAGGCGGCGCGGGTCGCACAATTCCACCGCAACACCCTGGTGGCACTGAAAGAGTTGATCGCCGCTGCCGGGCTGCACCATCCCGATGAGCTGGGCCCGGAACACATCGTGCGTCGGGTGTCGTCGACCGAGGTGCGCTCGTTGGCCAGCCTGCATGTCTGGGCAAAGCCGGGCGAATTGCTCACCGGCCTGCCCGAGCATCCGGTGTTCAAAGTGTTCTGGCCGGTGGCCCGCGCCGACACTTTTGCCGCACCGGCGCATACCTTGTCGCTGCGCGGCAGCAAGTTGCAGTGAGGCTGCGACTGCGACTCGCGGCAATCGTCGAGGCGCGCTCAGCGCCCGCCCCCAGCGCTGCACGCCGCCGCCACTCGCGCCATACTGTCGGCTTGCCAAAAGCTGCCCATCCATGACTGAAGTCGATCCCAAAGCTGACCCGGATTCCCCGTCGACGAACCCGGCACACGTGATCGAGAACGCCGCCATCGCCATCGAGCATCGGGTCGAAGCGGCGCGTCAGGGCGCCTTGGAAATCACGCCGCTGGTGAGCGTCGCGCGGCGGCTGCCGTGGTGGGGGCACGTGCGCCGGTTCTGGCCGTTCCTGTTGATTGCCATCGTCGCGCTGGCGTTTATTGCCAGTGGCGCTTGGCGGCAGTTGCGGCTGGATGCCCTGGCGCAAAATTTCCAGGCATTGCAAAGTTGGTCAAGCGCGCATCCGCTGCTGGCCCGACTTAGTCTGGTGCTGATGATCGCCGGCATTATTGCCATCGGCATGCCGGGCGCGGTGGTGCTGGTGGTGGCCGGCGGCATGTTCTTTGGCAGTTTGCCAGCCGCTGCTTACTCGTTGCTCGGCGATGGCCTCGGCGCCAGCCTGCTGTTTCTGGCGGCGCGCCGCGCGATGGATGACGGCGACGGTAGTCCCTCCTCGGCCCTGGTCGCAAGACTGCGCCAAGGCTATGCCGAACACCCGATCAGCTACGCGCTGTTTCTGCGCCTGGTGCCGGTGTTTCCGTTCGGCGCGGTCAGCGTCGCCCTGACCTGGCTCGGCGCCAGCTATCGCCTGTTCATCGCCACCTCGATGCTCGGCATCCTGCCCTCGCTGCTGGTCTACGCCGCCCTCGGTGCCGGACTCGCCGATGCCATTGCCCACCACGAAAGCATCGGCACCGCGGCACTTGGCCAACCCAAGTTTCTGCTGCCGTTGATCGCTCTCGGCCTGCTGTCGCTGGTCCCGGTGCTGTTCGGCCTCCGCCGCACCCCGCGCGTGCCGCGCTAGGCGGCGCGGGTTGCTGCCACGCCGCCAGTACCGCCAACGGTTTGGCGGCAACGGCAAAATCCACTCAGCCGCGACGCGCCAGAGCGGGCACACGGCCGCCCCAGCCGGTGGCTTGCAGGGCGAAGAATTGTTTGAGGACACTGCTTTGATCGACCAGGCCGAGGCCCTGGCGGGCGATGCTTGACCAGGGTCCGCTTTGGCCGCTGAAGCTGCGTTCGATACGATCAATCCAGTGCGCGGCGATCCGGTTGTCGCCGTCGCGCCAGGCCGCATAGCGCGCCAGCGTGGTAGCGGCGCCGAGATCGCGGCCGCGGTGCTGCGCGGCCGTCAACACTTCGGCCAAGGCGGCGCCATCCCAAATGCCGAGATTCAGGCCGAGTCCGGCCAGCGGATGGACGACGTGAGCACTATCGCCAATCAGCACCAGTCGCTCGGCGACCGAGCGTTCGGCCAGCGCCATCCGCAGCCCAAACGCGGCACGGCCATGCACCGAAAGCAGTTTGCCGAAGCGCTCGCCACCGGCTTGTTCGACGGCTTCGATAAAGGCGGCGTCGGGTGCTGCCATCAGCGCTGCGGCGTGCGCTTG
>PEUI01000167.1:4683-9172 GCA_002785585.1 Lysobacterales bacterium CG02_land_8_20_14_3_00_62_12 | reverse complement strand
AAGACGGAAGACGGAAGACGGAAGACGGAAGCGGAGACGGGAACGGCAACGGGAACGGGAACGGGAACGGGAACGGCAACGGGAACGGGGAATAGGTTGGTGGTGAGCGCAGCGGTTTCTAACGGCGACGGCCGGTCACCCCAACATCCTTGCCCCACCCGACCATCGCCACATTTGTCGGCGCTCTCAACATCGCGACGACAGGTGTCGCTCTTACCGGCAGGCGATTGGCCGGATGCCTGATCGCAGCACTACACTGGCCGCCAAGCATTGTGAGCCATATCAGGCGGGTATCGTGGTGACAAAAAAAGCCTCGGCAACACCAGCAACTGCGGACCGGCGGCCAGGGCGGCTGCGCATTATCGGCGGGCGGCTGAAGGGCTCCAGGTTGGAGGTGCCGTTGTGGCCGGGATTGCGGCCAACGCCGGATCGGTTGCGGGAAACCCTGTTCAATTGGTTGCAGCCCGATGTCGTCGGGGCACGCTGTCTGGATTTGTTTGCGGGCAGTGGCGCGCTCGGTTTGGAGGCCGAGTCGCGCGGTGCCGCGAGCGTGGTGTTGGTCGAGCGTGAGCCAGCGCTGGCGGCCAGTCTGCGCGCCAACGGCGTGCGCCTGCAGGCGACGGCGGAGGTGGTCTGTGCCGAGGCCGGCGCTTGGTTGCGCACGACGCCGCGGCCGTTTGATCTGGTGTTTCTGGACCCGCCATTTGCCGATCAACTCTGGCAGTCGATCAGCTTGCAGTTGGAACAAGGCGGTTGGCTTGCCGACCCGGCTTGGGTCTATGTCGAGACCCCGGACCAGCAAGACTTTGATCCGCCGAGCGGTTGGCAACTTCAGCGTGCGACCCGGGTCGGTGCGGTGCAAGGCCGACTCTATCGGCGCAGCGTCCCAGTGCAGTAAACTCGACCCGAATTCCATCTACCGGTAACTGCTGACATGCCACCCAAGTCACCGCGAGGTTCGCCCCGAATTGCCGTCTATCCGGGCACCTTCGATCCGCTGACCAACGGCCACATCGATCTGGTTGAACGGGCGGCGCCGTTGTTCGAGAAGCTGGTGGTGGCGGTCGCCGAGAGTGCGGGCAAAAGCCCAGCGTTCCCGCTCGCCGAACGCGTGCACTTGGCGCAGCGCGCCATGGGGCATCTGACTAATGTGGAGGTCCGCGGTTTTGATACTTTGCTCGCGGGCTTCGTCAATGAACTGGGCGCGGGGGTGATTCTGCGCGGCCTGCGGGCGGTCTCCGATTTCGAATACGAGTTCCAGCTCGCCAGCATGAATCGACATTTGATTCCGCATGTGGAGACGCTGTTTTTAACGCCAGCGGAAGAGTTCAGCTTCATTTCTTCGTCGCTGATCCGGGAAATCGCGCGTTTGGGTGGCGACGTCTCCGGATTTGTTCACCCGGCCGTGCTCTCGGCGCTCAAGCAGCGTTTTACGACCGCATGACTTGTTGTTTTGGCTTCTGAATTGCACCATCACTCGGGGAAATTGCTATGACTGCCACACTGCGTAATCTCATGCTGGCCCTGGTTGCCACGCTCGCCCTGCTCGCCTGCAAGAAAGAAGAGGCGGCACCGCCGCCGCCGGTGGTGTTGACGGTACCCAGCGATCCGGCTGATCTGGCGGGCTGGAAGCTCTATCTCACCGGCGTCGTCAAGGCCAATATGGAGGGTATCCGGCAGCGTCCGTACATGTATTTCGTGCCGGCCGTGGTCGATGAAGAAACCGAACGCCAATACAAGGATCAGCTCGAAACCATCCAGGACACGCTCGGTCGCGGCATCTTGCCGGGCAACTTGATCGCGTTCGGTTCTCCGGATAGCAACAAGCTCGCTGAACTAGTGGTGGAAGCGTTCAAGTCATCGGCGGCCGGTTCGCTGAAAGGTGTGCGCGTGTTGGTGGTGGGTGCCAGCGCCGATCAGGAACGCGTCAAGGCGGCAGTGGTGCCGTCCGAGGCCGAGTTCGTGTTTGTCGAAGCCAGGTAAACGAAGCAGTGCCGACGCCCTCTTGGGGCGCCGGAACTTGCTGTAGGGTGGATAAGCGCAGCGCATCCACCTTTCAGAAGACGGAAGACAGACGACAGAGGACAGAAGCTGGTGGATGCGCTGCGCTTATCCACCCTTGTATGTTGCGCTCTGGATGCCGGTTTTGGTGGATGCGCTGCGCTTATCCACCCTACTTCCATCCTACTTCCTGACCCAATTTGTGCTGCCCCTTATGGCACTGCTGATCACCATTCAATGCGTGAATTGCGATGTCTGCGAACCGGTCTGCCCGAATCAGGCGATCAGCGCGGGTCGTGATATCTACGAAATCCACTTTGATCGCTGCACCGAGTGTGTCGGTCATTTCGATGAACCGCAGTGCGTGAATGTTTGTCCGGTGGATTGCATCGAAGTCGATCGACAAAATCCGGAATCAGCGGCCTCGCTGAGACTGAAATATCTGAGTTTGATGAAAACGGAGATTGCGGCATGAAGCGGATGCAAGGATGGTTGGCGCTACTGGTTCTGGGAACGGCGAACTTGTTGGCGGCGGCGACGCAGCCGACGGCAGGACCGGGTCATGCGGCGATCGCCAGCGCCCATCATCTGGCGACCGACGCTGGCTTCGAAGTGCTGGCCGCGGGCGGCAATGCGTTCGATGCGGCGGTCGCGGTGACCGCGGCGCTGGCCGTGGTCGAATCCAGTAGTTCCGGCATTGGCGGCGGTGGTTTTTGGCTGTTGGCGCGCGCCAGTGACGGCAAACAGGTGATGATCGACGGCCGTGAACTGGCACCGGCAGCGGTCGATGCCAAGCGCTATCTCGACGCCGACGGCAAGCTCGATCGTGATCGCAGCATCAATGGCGCGCTCGCCGCTGGTATTCCCGGCGAGCCTGCGGCCTTGGTGCATATTGCCCAACACTACGGCCGATTGCCGCTCGCCAAGTCGCTGGCGCCGGCCATTCGATTGGCCCGTGAGGGCTATCCGATGGAGGCGCGGATGGCGTCGATGCTGGCGATGCGCAAAGACGTCATGCTGCGCTATCCGGCTTCGCGGGCGGTGTTTTTTCCCCACGGCAAAGCACCGAAACTGGGCGCCCTGATCCGCCAGCCGGATTTGGCCAAGACGCTGGAACGCTTGGCGGTGCAGGGTTTTGACGGTTTTTACCGTGGCCCGACGGCGACTGCGTTGGTCGCTGGTGTGCGCGCCGAAGGCGGCAACTGGTCGCTCGATGATCTGGCCAATTATCGGGTCAAGGAGCGTGAGCCCTTGCGCTTTCGCTATCACGATTTTGAGTTGATCAGCGCCTCGCCGCCGTCATCCGGCGGGGTGCTGCTGGCGACCATTCTGAATATCCTCGAAGGCTATGATTTTGCCGCGCTGTCGCGCGTTGATCGGGTGCATCTGATGGTCGAGGCGATGCGTCGCGCGTATCGCGACCGCAGTTACATTTTGGGCGATCCGGATGCGGTCGCCATGCCGATCAAATTGTTGACCAGCAAGGCCTATGCGGCCGGACTGCGTTCGGCCATTCGCCTGGATCGCGCCACGCCATCGTCGGCTTTGCCGGAAGGCGCCGTGGTCGCGGGCGGCACCGACACCACGCATTTTTCGATCATCGATGCCGAGGGCAATATCGCGGCAGTGACCGCGAGTGTCAATCTGCCGATGGGGTCCGGGCTGATCGTGCCGGGCACCGGGGTGCTGCTGAACAACGAGATGGACGACTTTGCGCTCGCCGCAAATCAAGCCAATGCGTATGGCCTGATCGGTACCGACGCCAATGCCCCCAAGCCCGGCAAGCGCATGTTGTCGACGATGTCGCCGACGATTGCGTTCGGCAAGGATCGCATCGCCGTCATCGGCACCCCCGGCGGCAGTCGTATCGCGACCATGGTGCTGCTTGGCCTGATCGATTTTTTTGAAGGCGGTGCGCCCGCCGATTTTGTCGCGGCCAAACGCATTCACCATCAATACCTGCCGGATGTGATCTCCGCTGAGGCGGGCGCACTGACCGCTGAGGAAGTGGCCGCCCTGCGCGCGCATGGCCACAGCGTGAGCGAGAGCGAACGGCCCTGGGGCAATATGAACGCGGTGGTCTGGGATCTGCGCAGTCAACAATTGACGGCGGGTTCGGATCCACGCGGCTTGGTCGGCAAGGCCGAGGTCCGATGAGGCGATGAAACTCTGGTCGATCCTTGGCAACACCCAGAAGCTCGATGGCGGCGCCATGTTTGGCAATGCACCGAAGGCGGTGTGGTCGCAATGGTTGGCGGTGGATGAGCAAAACCGCGTGCCACTCGCCTGTCGGGCCTTGTTGGTCGAAGATTTGAACGGCCAACGGGTGCTGTTCGAAACCGGCATCGGTGCCTTCTTCGAGCCGAAATGGCGCGAGCGCTACGGTGTCGATGAGCCGCGCCATGTGCTGCTAGATTCGCTCGCAGCGCTCGGTTTTGGCCACGAAGACATCGATGCGGTGGTGTTGTCGCATCTGCATTTCGATCAC
>PEUI01000167.1:3931-4659 GCA_002785585.1 Lysobacterales bacterium CG02_land_8_20_14_3_00_62_12 | reverse complement strand
CAGCCAGGTTTGCCAGCGCAGCTATTGTTTCCGAACGCGCGCTTCATTGTCGGCGCGCGTGCCTGGCAGCGGGCCGAGCATCCGCATCCGCGTGATCGGGCGTCGTTTATTCCGGAACTCAACGGCTTGCTGCAAGCCAGCGGTCGGTTGCAGTTGGTCGACGGTGACGCCTCGCCCACGCTCGGTCGAGCGGTGCATTTCAGTTTCAGCGATGGCCATACGCCGGGGTTGATGTTGGCCGAAATCGGCGGGGCTGGCGGTGTCGTGTTTTGTTCCGACCTGATCCCCGGGCGACCCTGGGTGCATCTGCCGATCACCATGGGCTACGACCGCTATCCGGAATGTCTGATCGATGAGAAACGCGCGTTTCTCGAAGACAAACTGGCGCGCGGCATCCGCCTGTTTTTCACCCACGATCCGGATTGCGCGATGGCCGACCTGCTGCGCGATGAAAGCGGCCGCTACCACGCCAGCAATCCACAACCTGAATTGCGCGGCTTGCCACTTTGAAAGCAGCGAGTGACTCCAGCGCCCAGGGCGGACAAGCGCAGCGTATGCGTAGTGCAAAAGACCACGCCACGGCTTACGGACACCTGGGCCAGACCAGTCGTCACCATTGTTCAAGTGGCACGCGGAGGCGGTCCGCCATCGCCACGTCACGATCAGCGATCATGCTTTTGATCGGTCGCATCGAACGTCGTTGCCCGCCGCAATAAGGCGTTGCGCAG
>PEUI01000167.1:3689-3892 GCA_002785585.1 Lysobacterales bacterium CG02_land_8_20_14_3_00_62_12 | reverse complement strand
ACTATGTGACGCTTTGTGCAACGACGCAGGCGGGCGAAAGAACCAGCAAGATGGGTAAGTTATTTCTGCGCAGCGACTAAGGTGAACACCATGGATGAACGAACGCCTATCCATCGCCGTCAGCTGTTGTATCGGCTGGCACAGGCCGGTCTTGGCGCCAGTCTGCCACTGGGCAGTCTGCTCGGGTTGGTTGGCTGCCGCGC